>CANHLE010000001.1 GCA_947461435.1 Paracoccaceae bacterium
ACCAACGCGCCCCATGCCATTGCCGGGCGGCTGCGCGGGGCGGCGGATGATGCCGATCTGCATGATTGGTTGACCGATAATGCGGGGGGATTGGTGGCCAAGGAACTGGTCAAGCTGTCGACCACGCCGGTTTATGAAAACGGGCAACTTGTGCCGCGCCCGATGACGCTGCGGGTGTTTTTGGCCCGCACGCCCGAGGGCTGGCAGGTCATGCCGGGCGGCTTTGCGCGGATCGGCGCCAGCACCGATACCACGGCGATTTCCATGCGCCATGGGGGGCAGGTTGCCGATGTCTGGGTAGTCAGCGATCAGCCCGTGGATGCCGTTTCGATGCTCGATACCCCCGACGAGGGGTTTATGCGCGCCAAGGCCGGGCCTTTGCCCAGCCGTGCGGCGGACAATCTGTTCTGGCTGGGCCGGTACGTGGAGCGGACCGAGGGCCTGCTTCGGTTGGTGCGCGCCTATAACAGCCGTCTGGACGAGGCCGCCACCTCACCGTTGTTGGCCACGATCCGGGCCCGGCTGAAGACCTATGATGTCACGGCCGCCGAGGCCTTTCCGCGGGGGGTGACGGCCACGCTGGCCAGCGCTGTGAACAGCGCCAGCCAGATCCGCGACCGGTTCAGCGTGGATGGCTGGGCGGCGTTGATGGACATGGAAAAATCCATGCGCCGCATTGCCCCGAAGGCGCAGCCCGGCAATGATGCCGCCCTGATCATGAGCGTGATGTTGCGCAAGATTGCCGGATTTTCGGGTTTGGTGAATGACAACATGTACCGCGCGACGGGCTGGCAGTTTCTGTCGATGGGCCGCGCGCTGGAACGGGCGGCGATGATGAGTGATCTTTTGGCGGCTGTGGCCGATCCTGCCTCGGCGGTGGGGGGGCTGGATCTGGCGATCGAGGTGGGCGACAGCCTGATGATTCACCGCCAAGGCTATTCCGTCTTTACCCGGCGCGAAAGCGTGATCGATCTGCTGGCTTTGGACGAGATGAACCCCCGATCTGTGCGGTTTCAGTTGGATGTGATTGCCCAGCGGGTGACCGATCTGAAGGGGCTGCGCCCCGAACGTCAGACGCGCGACTTTGGGGCCAAGCTGGACAAGGTCAGGGCCGATCTGGCGGCCCATACCGTCAGCAGTCTGGATACAAAGGCGTTGACGCGGCTGTTTGGCGATATTCTGGGACTGTCGAGCAGCCTGCACGCCACGTTCATGCAATAGGACCGCGCGATGAAGTATGACGTGACGCTGCGCATCGACTATGCTTACGGCACCCCTTCGGTCGGGGGGCGACATCTGGTCTGTCTGATCCCGCAAGGCAGCGGGCCGGACCAAAGCGTCAGCCGCGCCAAACTGGCCATCCATCCGGCCCCCCAAGAACGGGTGGATCGGCAGGATTTCTTTGGAAATCAGGTCACGGAATTCAGCTTTCGCGCGCCGCATCTGGCCATGAGCCTGACCATGACCGCGCAGGTGGAGCGCCAAGCCGTGCCGCCGGACAGATCCGCGCTGTCGGTTCCGCTGGGGGCGCTGGGCGCAGCTTTGGGCGCGGTTCATGATGTCGGGGCGCTTTCGCCGCTGCATTTTCTGGCCCCCTCGTTTCGGGTGCCGCGGGACCCTGAAATCATCGCCTTTGGCGAGGATCAGCAAGGCGCGGGGCAAACGGTGTTCGATGTGGTCGTGGCGGTGGGGCGGGCGCTTCACCGGCATATGAAGTTTGATGCCAAGGCCACAACCGTTGATACCCCCGCGTCTGAAGCCTTTGCCAAGGCGCGGGGGGTTTGTCAGGATTTCAGCCATATCATGATCGGCTGTCTGCGGGGGTTGGGGATACCGGCGGGCTATGTCTCGGGCTTTTTGCGCACCTTGCCGCCGCCGGGAAAACCGCGCTTGCAGGGGGCGGATGCGATGCATGCCTGGGTGCGCGCCTGGTGCGGCCCGCAGGGGGGCTGGATCGACTATGATCCGACCAATGCCTGTTTTGCCGGTGCGGATCATATCTGCGTCGCCTGGGGGCGGGATTATTCGGATGTGGCCCCCGTCAAAGGGACGATCCGCATCGCGGGCGGTCAGACGAGCAAGCAAGCGGTGGATGTGGTGCCCCTCGCGGAATGAGGGGGCAGCAGTGCCGCGCCCGCAAAGGGGGGTCAGGGAATCAGGCCCACGGCCTGTAGCACCGACTGCGGCGCGGGGCGGCGCCAGATGCGTTGATAACTTTCGACCACCGTATCGCGCGTGACAGAGATTCCGGGCAGGGCGATCCATGCCGGGGTCAGGTGACCCAGCAGCGTAAGGATGGTTGTCTGCGCGGCGGCGACCCCCTGCAAAAAGGGCTGCTGCGCCGCAATCACGGCGAAGGGGCCGCCCTGCGCCAGCCCGATCGCCACCTCTTCGCCCAGATCGACCGTGGCAATCGGGGTTTCGAGCGACAGGCGGTGCAGGATTTCGGCCGCTTTCAACGCGGGGGTATCCCAAACCACGAACAGGCCAGCCAGATCCGGGTGCGCCGCCAGTAGGGCCGACGTTTTGTCGGCCGCGTCGTCGATCCGGGCAAAACCGTCTTGATGGATCGACAGGTCAGGGCGGTTGGCCCGCATCCATTTTGTGAAGGCCAGTTCGCGTTCATTGGTTGCAAAGAAATCGGCGGCATAGCCCAAAAGCCCCACCTTGGCCCCCTGCGGCAGATGAGCCGACAACCCTTCGGCGGCAAGGATGCCCAGTCCGAAATTGTCGGCCGATACCAGCGTGCCATAGTGGCGGCCCGGCAAAAGACCGGTGGGGGCATTGTCCAGCAGCACCAGTTTGATCCCGGCATCGGCCAGTCGGGCATGGGCCAAGGCCACCTCTTCGTTGGCCACGGGCAGCGAGATGACCGCATCGGGTTTTTGCGCCAACAGCTCTTCAAGCGCCTGCACCTGCGCGCGGGGAGAAAAGGCGCAGTCGATGACATGGGTCACCGCCGTGCCGCAATCGCCAAAGGTGCCCACCATGCCCGACAATTGCTGATGGGCCCAATCGCTTTGCAAGGTGTGCAGCACGACGGCGACGCGAAAGCCGCGCGCCTTGGCGGCGGCGCGATCTTCGGGCAGCAGGGTAACGCGTTCGGGCGGCGCGGCGCGCTCTCCGTGGGGGCCAAGGCCGGAGATGGTCATGGCGCACCTCGTCTGGGGGGGGGAAGGGAGGGAGGGGTTGGCGGGGTGCTGTCCAGCCCGGAGCGGAAGGCGGTAAAGCCGGGATGGCTGAGGGGGCTGCCCTGCATGACCCAATCTTTCAGGAAACCCGGCGCAAAAAGCAATTCTGCCCCGGCCCGGGCCGCGCCCACCAACCCGGCGGAGGAGCCCATCTGGCTGCGGATGATGCGCAGATCGCGGGTCACGAGGGGATGGCTGGCACCGTAGACCGCCTCGCGCATGGCGGCAAGGATGATGTCATTGGTCTGCACGATCGATCCGGACAGCACGATCACTTCGGGGTTCAGGGTATTGGTCAGTGTGGCCACGACCTGCCCGATCAAGCGGCCGGCGGTGGTCAGAATTTCGGCACAAACCTCGTCTCCCATTTGTGCGGCCTGTGCGACATCAAGCGCCGTGATCTCGCCGCCGCGGCGCAGATGGTCGGCCAGAAAGGCGCTGCGGCCTGTTTCGGCGGCCAGCCGACCCTCGCGCAGGATCATGTCCGATCCGGCCATGGCGTCGAGGGTGCCGCTGCGGTCGTTTGCGTGGATCGGAAGGGTGCCGATCAGGCCGGTTGCGCCCTGCGCCCCACGGTAAAGCCGCCCTTCGGAGACGATGCCGGCCCCGATCCGCCGCCCGATCTTGACAAAAAGCATCGAGGACAGGCCTTGGCCCGCCCCGGCGTGCAGCTCGCCCATGGTCATCGTATCGACCGACGAGCGCATCCAGACGGGCGCGCCAAAGCTGCGCGTCAAAAGTTCGACGAGCGGGAAGCCTTCCCATGCGGGTACAACGGGGGGGGTTTTGGTCAGGAAGTCGCCAGAGGTGCCCGGAACCGTGCCGGGAACAGACAGCGAGATGCCCCACAGCCCGGCAGGGGATGCCTGCCGGTCGAGGGACCAGCGCAGCAAGGTGGTCAGCCGTTCCGCCAGCATGTCGGGCGGCGCGTTCATTTCGAATTCTTCGTGGTGTTCGGTCAAAAGGTTGCCGGCCAGATCGGCCACGCCGACCCCCAGCGCCGTTTGGTCCAGTGTGGCCACCAGAACGCGCCCGCGGCGGGCGGCCAATTGCACCAGACGCGGCGCGCGGCCGCCCGTGGCCGCCCCAAGTTCGCTTTCGTCGATCAGGCCCAGATCGGCCAGCATCGTCAGCCGGTCGGCCACGACGGCCCGGCCCAGCTCGCTTCGGCGTTCCAACTCTTGCCGGGTGGTCGTGTCGGCGGCCCGAATCATGTTCAGCAGCTCTACCAGCGACGGTGCGGCTGTATCGGCCACGCGGGGCCGACCCTTGCCGCGTGCGGCGGCGGCTGTCGCTGTCAGGTCTTGCGGCATCGTTGGCGGTTCCTCTCTTTTTCCTAGATAATTCGGGGTCTTCGCCTGATCAAGCAAATACTTTTGCATTTAAAAAGCAAAAGATTTGCTAGTTACGTGCAAAATATATTGACCTAGCTTTATTTCCGTCCTAAGTCTCCATCCAACGGCCGAGGAGGGTCGGTAAGCCAAGGGTCCTGTGGATCTGCGGTGTAGAGGGGAGACACGCATGACAGCCTGGAAACTGGCCTATCACGCCAATTGTTGGGGCGCGCTTGGCGGCGATGCCGTGGGGGTGACGTCGATCACCCAACTGGCCTATCGCACCTTTGGCGAGATGGACCGCGCGCTGAGCGAGATTGCTGCCGCTGGCTTTGAGGGGGTGGAGCTGTTCGACGGCAACCTGATGGAGTTTTCCGCCGATCAACTGCGCAAACTGCTGGCCGATACGGGCCTGAAGCTGGTCGCGGCCTATGCTGGCGGCAACTTCATCTTCGACGACATTCTGCCCGAGGAACTGGCCCGGGTGACCCGCGCCGCAGACCGTGCGGCGGAATTGGGGGCGCCGCATCTGGTGGTGGGGGGCGGGGCCAAGCGGTTCGACGGCACCCGCGAAGCCGATTATCACAAGCTTGCCGCCGCCTTGGACCGCGTCAAGGATCTGGCCGAGGCGCGCGGTTTGCGGGCCCATTACCACCCACATCTGTCAACCATTGTTGAGGGTCCGGCCACGGTTGCCAAGATATTCGATCTGACCGCCATCGATTTTTGCCCCGACACCGCCCATCTGGCGGCGGCGGGCGGCGATCCGGCGAGCTTGATCCGCGAGCATGCCCGGCGGATTTCCTATGTTCATCTGAAGGGGTTTCAAAAGACGCCCTTCGCCTTCACCCCTCTGGACCGCGGCGATATTCCAACTGCCCCGATCCTGCAGGCCCTGCGTGACATCGGCTATCAGGGCTGGGTCTGCGCTGAACTTGATGCCTGGCCCGACCCTGCCGAAGGGGCGCGCCTGAGCATGACATACTTGAAAAACCACTGACACACGGGGTTTGATACCCCCCCTTCTGGGAGGAAGACCATGATTACAAGACGCAGCCTTTTGGGCGGCGCGGCCCTGCTTGCGCTGATGACCACCCTAAGCCCGGCCTTTGCCAGCCCGGATGATGCGCTGGCCAAGCTGGTGGAAAGCGTTCTGTCCAAGGGGCCCAATGGCGAAGATCCTTCGCCCGCCTCGGATATCGCGCTGACCGATGAGGAACTGGCCAAGATCAAAAAGATGAAGGCCACTGCCGCCATCGTCATGCATTACGGCGGAAACGACTGGAGCCGGGCGCAGATCAACGGGTTGCAAACCCAGTTTGCCGCCATGGGAATTGAAGTGATTGCCGTGACGGACGCCGGGTTCAAACCCGAAAAGCAGGTGGCGGACCTTGAGACGATCATGGCGCAGAACCCATCGATCATCGTGTCCATCCCGACCGACCCGACGGCCACGGCTGCCGCCTACAAGGCGGCTGCTGCGGCGGGCGTGAAGATTGTGTTCATGGATAACGTGGCCGCTGGCATGACCGCTGGCACCGACTATGTCTCGGTCGTTTCAGCCGACAACTATGGCAACGGTGTCGCTGCGGCGCATCTGATGGCCAAGGCGCTGAACGGGGCGGGCACTATCGGCCTTGTCTTTCATGCCGCCGACTTCTTTGTGACCAAGCAGCGCTATGACGCGTTCAAGGCCACGATTGCCAGCGATTATCCCGATATCAAGATCGTCGACGAACAGGGCATTGGCGGCCCGGATTTTTCGGGTGATGCCGAAAAGGCGGCCGGGGCCATGCTGACCTCGCATCCCGAGATCCAAGGCATCTGGGCGGTCTGGGATGTGCCGGCCGAGGGTGTGATTTCGGCGGCGCGCAACGCGGGCCGGGATGATCTGATCATCACCACCGTCGATCTGGGCGAAAACGTCGCAATCTCGATGGCGCAAAACGGCTTTGTCAAAGGACTTGGTGCGCAGCGCCCCTATGACGCGGGTGTGGTTGAGGCGAAACTGGCGGGCTATGGCCTTTTGGGCAAGGCCGCCCCGGCCTTTGTCGCGCTGCCCGCGCTGCCGGTCAGCCACGACAATCTTCTGGATGCCTGGATGCAGGTTTATTCCACCGAGGCGACCGACAACGTCAAGAACTCGATGGCCAACTAAGGCCCTGCGCGGGTGGACGCTCCCCCACCCGCGCCCCTTTTTCAGGAGATTTGTGATGACCAAAGTGATGAATGTCGCCATGATCGGCGGCGGATTCATGGGCAAGGCCCATGCCATGGCCTATGCCGCCATGCCGATGTTCTTTTGGCCCGCCCCGGCAATTCCGCACCGCAAGGTGGTGGTGGATGTGACGGACGGCGCGGCCGAGGTGGCCCGCCAACGCTTTGGCTTTGACGAAGCGTCATCGGACTGGCGCGCTGTGGTGGCCCGGCCTGATATTGATGTGGTCGATATCTGCACGCCCAACAATGTTCATGCTGAAATTGCCATCGCCGCCGCAGCAGCGGGCAAGCACATCATCTGCGAAAAGCCCCTTGCCCGGACGGTGGACGAGGCCCGCGCCATGGCCGACGCCGTCAAGAAGGCCGGCGTCATTCACATGGTGGCCTTCAACTATCGCCGCACGCCGGCCGTGGCCTTGGCCAAGAAATACATTGATGAAGGCCGCATTGGCCGCATCTTGAACTTTCGCGGCACCTATCTGCAAGATTGGTCTGCCGATGAGAATGGCCCCCTGTCCTGGCGGTTCCAAAAGAAAATCGCAGGGTCGGGGACAGTGGGCGACATTGGCACCCATGTTGTCGATCTGGCGCATTATCTGGTGGGCCCGATCGCTGCGGTCAACGCCCTGACGCGGACCTATGTGACGAGCCGCCCCCTTCAGCAAGGCGGCGTGGACAAACTTGGCGCCTCTGAAAAGTCTGCCGATGCCGAACGGGCGGCGGTGGATGTGGATGACGAAGTTGTCTCGATGCTGAAATTCGAAGGCGGTGCCATCGGCTCGCTTGAGGCGACGCGCAATGCTTGGGGCCGCAACAACTTTATCACGCTGGAGATTCACGGCACCAAGGGGTCTATCGCGTTCAACTATGAACGGCGCGATGAGTTGCAGGTGATGTTCGCCGATGATCCGGCGGATGCGCGCGGTTTTCGCACCGTTTATACCGGCCCGGCCCATCCCTATGGCCAAGGTCTTTGGCCGATCCCGGGTCTGGGCATCGGGTATTCCGAAACCAAGATCGTCGAATGTCATGATTTCTTCAGCGCCATTGCGACAGGCACGCAGCCCAGCCCGAATTTCCAAGATGGTTTGGCCTGTGAACTTGTGGCAGAGGCGCTGCTGCGGTCGGGCGAAACCGGACTTTGGGAGAGCGTGGGAAAATGACCTCGGCTGTTGTCATGAAAGGGATTTCCAAGGCCTTTGGCGGCGTCAAAGCCTTGGACAACGTGGATTTCGAGGTTCGCCCCGGTGAAGTTCACGCCCTTCTTGGCGGCAATGGCGCGGGCAAATCCACGATCTTGAAGGTGCTTAACGGCGTGCACAAACCCGATGCCGGCACGATCGAGGTGGGGGGGGTGGCCTTGACCACCCACACGCCCGAGGCGTCGCGTGCGGCGGGGATAGCGATGAATTTTCAGGAGATGAGCCTGATCCCGACCCTGACGGTGGCGCAGAACATCTTCTTGACCCGCGAGGCGCGCACCGCCCGAGGCTTTCTGGATGATCGCGCCTGCGAGGCGCGGGCCAGCGAGATTTTCGAAATGCTGGAGGTCAAGGTTGACCCTAAGGCTGTGGTCGGCCATCTTGGCGCGGGGCAAAAGCAATTGACCGAGATTGCCAAGGCCATCAGTCAAAGTTCAAAGGTGTTGATTCTGGACGAGCCGTCTACGGCGCTGGCGGTTTCAGATGTCGAACGTTTGTTCGTTTTTCTGCGCAAACTGACATCGCAAGGCGTGGCCGTGATCTATGTCAGCCACCGGATGGACGAAATCGCCCGCATCGCCGACCGCGCCACGATCTTGCGCGACGGCAAGCATGTGGTGACGGCCGACATCGCCGAATTGCCGATTGATGTGATGATCGAACATATCGTTGGCAAACGGTCCAAGGGGCTGGCGGATGTGCAGCGGGGCGATGTGCGGCAGGGAGAGGTTTTGCTGGAGGCCAGAAACCTGACAGGCCCACACAAGCCCCATAATGTCAGCTTTGTGCTGCATCGGGGCGAGGTTTTGGGGCTGGCGGGTCTTTTGGGGTCTGGCCGATCGGCGCTGGCGCGGGTGATTGCGGGGATCGAACCGGCGAGCGGGGGCGAGATTTGGATCAAGGGAAGGCCCATGGTGCTGCGCAAGCCCGCCGATTCCATCGCGGCCGGTGTGGCGCTGGTGCCCGAAGCGCGCGCGACGCAGGGAATCATTCCGGCCCATTCGGTGGCGTCCAACATGGTCTTGTCGGTGCTGGGCCGGATTTCCGGCAAGGGCGTGGTGAACCGGGACAAGGCGCGCCAGATTGCCGATCAGATGATCGAACGGCTGCAGATCAAGACGGCCAGCCGCGATCATGCGGTTTCTACGCTGTCGGGGGGCAATCAGCAGAAGGTGGTGATCGGCAAATGGCTGGCCACAGACCCCGACATTTTGGTGCTGGACGAACCCACGGCGGGAATCGACATCGGCTCCAAGTCTGAAATCATACGGCTGGTTCGCGATCTGGCCGCGCAGGGCAAGGGGATTGTGATGATCTCTTCTGAATTGTCCGAGCTTTTGACCGCCTGCGACCGCATCCTTGTGATGGCGGATGGCCGCGCCCATCAGATGATTGAGCGTGCCGCGCTGGACGATCCGGCCGAACCCGACTTTGGCCGACGCCTGCAGGGCGCGGAGCGCCAGTTGCAGATCGAAATTCAAAAGGCCCTTTCCACCCCGACACAGGAGGCCCACCATGGCTGACCGGACCTCAGGCTTCTTTGCCAATTGGCGACAGAACATCATCTATATCGGCTTTGTGGTGATCTTTGTGGTCTTCGCCCTGACGCTGAGCCACAAGGGTTTTCTCAACCCGACCAATCTTTTGAACATCATTCGCCAGACCGCGATGATTGCGGTGATGGCGGTGGCCATGACGTTTGTGCTGGCCTGTGGCGAGATTGACCTGTCCATCGGTGCGGTGGCGGGATTGACCACGGTGACGGTGGCGATGGCCATCGCGGTGGCGGGGCCTGCCGCGGGCGTTTTGGCCGGAATTGCCACCGGAATCGCGGTGGGGTGTTTCAACGGGTGGCTGACCACGCGCATCGGCATTCCGTCCTTCTTGACCACATTGGCCATGATGGGCATCGCCAAGGGTTTGGCGATGTGGATTTCGGCCACGGCCGCCGTGCCGATCTTGTCGCCCGGCTATTCCTGGGCCTTTGGGGGCGGATCGATTGGCCCGATCCCGGTGCTTTTGTTCTGGATGCTGGTCATCGGTGCGATTGGCCATTTCGTGTTGCGCCGGACCGGATTTGGCCGCCGGGTGCTGGCCACGGGGGGCGGGGAAACCGCTGCGCGCTATTCGGGGATTGATACGGCCAATATCAAGTTCAAGGTGCTGGTCTTGTCGTCTGTCGCCGCCGCGATTGCGGGGATGCTGTATGCCGGACGTTTGCAGTCGGGCCGTTTCCAACTGGGCGAGGGCGATGAATTGTCGGTTATTGCCGCGGCTGTTCTGGGCGGAACCAGCCTGTTTGGCGGCAAGGGCACCGTTGTGGGAACCATCGTCGGCGCCTTGATGATTGGCCTGATCAACAACGGGTTGATCCTGATGGGGTTGGAATTCAGCCAGCAACTGATCGCGCGCGGTGCGATCATTATTCTGGCTGTGGCGCTTAGCCAGAAAAGGGCCTGAGATGTACACGATCATTGGCACCGTGACGGCCCGCCCCGAAACCCGCGCGGAACTGCAGGAATTGTTGATGGCCCAAGTGGCGCCGACCCGGGCAGAGGCGGGCTGCATCAACTATGACTTCCATGTCGATGCCGCAGACCCCTGCATCTTTGTGTTTTATGAAAACTGGACAAGCCGGGCGGCGCTGGATCTTCATCTGGCCATGCCGCACCTGCAACCGCTTTTCTTGCAGCTGGATCGGCTGTTGGCGGTTCCGGTGGATATCCGCCCGTTGACGATGCTCAGCCCGCTGGGCTGAGCGGCCTTTGCGGCGGCCCGGATGTGGCAAATTCGCTGATCGATTGATCTGCCCCGATCGGCAAGGCAGCGTGTTGCACAGGCGTGCCTTGTGTTCCGGCTGATCGAAACACACTTGAAATCAATTATTTATATCGATGGAGTGGCAGCCCGTAGGGGAGTCGAACCCCTCTTACCTGGTTGAAAACCAGGTGTCCTAACCGATAGACGAACGGGCCACTGGGGCGGCTGCATAGGGCAAGGCGGCCGTTCATGCAAGGGTGAAAATCGCGGATTTTCAACAGGATCAAAGACACGGGGCAGACCGGCAAGGGCCTGCCCCGTGGCGGGTTCACCCGATCAGAATATCAGGAAATCGGCCGAGGTCAGAACGGCCCCGTTGGTGAGGGTTGCGAATTGGACCCGGGCGGCCGTGCCAGGCCCGTCCGCATCATAGTACAGCGCGCCGGTGGATTGATTGTACAAGATGTGATCATCGGCATCCACAGCGCTGCCGCCCGGACCGATGATCTTGAACTCTGCCGCCAAAAGCGCCCCTTTGGACAGGGCGTTGAACAAGCCTGCCCCGGTGTTTTCCAGTTTGATCGTGTCGGCTGCGGCATTGAAATCTGTGATCTGGTCGACATTGGCGGGATCCAGCGCGGTCTTGAACACGAAGATATCCGAACCGCCAGCGCCGCTGAGGGTATCTTTGCCTTCCGCGCCGTCCAGAATGTCATTGCCGGCGTTGCCCGACATCGTATTCGCCACATCGGTGCCGGTCAAAACCGCCCCCGTTTTGGTGGTGGAGATCAGGGTTTCGACGTTGTCGGCAAGGCTGTATTTCGCCAAGTCGGTCTTGACGGTATCGGTGCCGGAATCGGCCTGTTCCTGCACGCGGTCCTTGGCGGAATCGAGCACATAGGTATCATTGCCGGCCCCGCCGCGCAGGGTGTCGTTGCCCAGCCCGCCATCAAGGGAATCCTTGCCTGCGCCGGTTTCAATCGTGTTGGCAAGGTCATTGCCCTTGAGGGACTGGGCCGCGGTGACAGAGGTTCCCAGCAGATCTTCAACCTCGGCGTCCAAGGTATAGGCCTTCAGGGCGGTTTCAACGTGGTCGTGGCCGCCGCCCGACAGTTCGATCACGTCATCGCCCGCAACATTGACCAGATAGGTATCATTTCCGGCCCCGCCCGTCAGGGTGTCGGGCCCGCCCGCGCCGTCCAGCGCGTCGTTCCCTATGCCGCCGTCAATACCGTTTGCGGCGGCATTGCCGATCAGCGATTGCCCGCTGCCCGAGGTTCCGATCAGATGTTCCAGATTGTCGGCCAAGGTATAGCTGGCCAAGGCGGTTGATACCGCGTCGGCGCCCTTGTTGGCGTCTTCGATGATAACGTCGGCCTGACTGTCCACCAGATAAAGATCGTCGCCGGCGCCGCCGCGCAGGGTATCGTCGCCGCCCGCGCCATTCAGGGTGTCATGGGCGGCGGTGCCTGTCAGATCATTGTTCAGGGCATTGCCGGTCAGCGCGATGGCAAGACTGCCCATCGCCTGCCCATTTTCGACGTTGTCTGCCAAGGTCAGGGCCGCAAGAGTGCCGATCATCACCCGATCTGTGCCGCCGCCCGAGAGTTCCACCGTCTGGTCCAACACAGAATCGATGGTGTAGACATCGTTGCCCGCGCCGCCTGTCAGGCTGTCGGTGCCGCTGCCGCCGTCAAGGCTGTCGTTGCCGTCATTGCCTGACAGGGTGTCGTTGCCTGCCCCGCCGGACAGGGAATCGTTGCCAAGGCCGCCCAGAACATCATCGGCCACCAGCGCGCCGGTGAAGCTGTCATTGCCGTCCAAGAGGTCAATCACCGAGGCAGTGGCATAAAGCTGCACGCCGCTGAGATCAAAGAAGTCGCCGCTTGCGGTGCCGGTCAGGGCAAATCCGTTGGTGTCCAACTCTTCAACCGAAGCGGCCGCGTTCAAGACGAGACGGGCGATGGAAACGTTGGCCCCTTCATCCAGGATCAGCCTGTCCGTGCCTGCGCCGCCTTGCAGCGTATCATTGCCCGGGCCCGCGCTGCCCAGCTGGAACAGGTCATTGCCGTTGCCGCCCGTCAGGGAATCGTTTCCGCCGCCGCCGGTGATCGTATCATCGCCGTCATTGCCCGAGAGGGTATCGTTGCCCAGCCCACCAAGGATGTTATCCGCGATGCTGGCCCCTTGATAGCTGTCGTTGCCGTCGCCCATATCGATGGTGCCGCCCGCGACAAAGCTGCTGACACCCGACAGGTCAAACACATCGGCGCCCGAGGTGCCGATCAGGCTGTTGGTGGCAAAATCGATGGCCTCGACCGAGGCGGCGGCATTCAGGAACAGGCGCGTCAGGGATACTTCGGCCCCGGTCAGGCGCAAGGTGTCCACCTCGCTGCCGCCGCTGAAGGTATCGGTGCCGTCCAAGGCACCGGTCAGTTCAAAGACATCCATGCCGGCCCCGCCGGCCATCTGGTCGTTTCCGGCGCCGCCGACGATCGTGTCATCGCCGTCGTTGGCGATCACAACGTCATTGCCATCGTTGGCCAAGATGGAATCGTTGCCCTGACTGGTTGTCAGCACGTCATCCCCGGTAAAGGCCTGAAGGGTGACACCGCGCGTGTCGAGTTCGGTGACAAGATTGATCGAACCGCTGTCTGTCAGCTCCAGACTGACGGGACTTGCGGAATCGCCGTCAACGGTCAGGATTTCGACGAAAGCCTTGAAATAGGCGATGCTGCCGCTGACCGTCAGCCCGTTTGTATAAAGGTCTGCCATGCTGTCCCTCGTAAGATAAAACGATGGGTCAGCAGTGGACGTTCGCCCAAGGGTTGAACATTGTCCTGCGTGTCTAAAGGGGCTGTCTGCCCTTGAAGGTAGAGGGCCTTATATCAAAAGATTATGCCGCTGCGGGACGGGTCAGCCTTCGATCTGCGCGCCCATCAGGGCAATGGCCTGCTGATAGACCTTGGCCGCGTTCCATTCCTTGATGACGGCAAAATTCGGCTCTCCTTCTTGAAAGCCTTTGCCGGGTTTCCAGCCCTTACCGCGCAGGTAATTCGCGGTCGAGGCAAGGGCATCGGCCAAGACATTCAGATCGACGATCCCGTCACCGTCGCCGTCCACGCCGTAGGTCAGCGCATTGCCGGGCAGAAACTGCGTGTGGCCCCATTCGCCGTGTTTGGCCCCGATCGTCGCCCCCGAAATGGAGCCGCGATCAACCAAAGACAGCGCGCCCAGCAGGTGGCCGGTGAAAAAGTCGCTGCGGCGACAATCATAGGCCAGCGTGGCCACGGCGGAGATGACATTGGTATCGCCCATGAAGCTGCCAAAGCCGGTTTCCATGCCATGGATGGCGATGATGACGCCTGCGGGCACGCCGTATTGCTGTTCGAGGCTGGCGTAGAAATCGGGGTTCTTTTTCAGCCGCGATCGGCCTTGCGAGATGATGGTATCGGCCCCGCGCACGGACCAGAATTTCTCAAGACTGTATTTGAAACTTTTCTGGTTGCGGTCCGCGCCGATGGTGGCTTTGGAATAGCTGGCGTTCATCAGCGCGGCGATGCCGCGTTCTTGGATACCCGCGGCGCGCGCTTCGTCGGCCATGACGGGTTTCCAGGCTTCAAATCCGCCGCTGGTGTCAGAGCACGGGGCGGCCTGCGCCGCGCCCCCGATGGCCAGACCCAAGGCAAACAGGGCCGCGGTTACCGATTTCAATGCAAAACCCACAATAAACCCCACCGTGATAAGACTTTTGCCGCAGATTAGGCGGGCGGGCAGAAGGCGGCAAGGGGGAAAGACAGGGGGCTGTGGCCCCCTGTCAATCGCGCGCCAATTCTGTCACTTCGCGCCGGAACGACAAGGCATCGCCGATGTCGGGGCCGTCAAGATCGCGGGCATAGCGGTGCCCGGCAAAGGTGGCCCAGGCGATGGGGGCGGGGGCTGCGGCATCGCCGATCAGCTTGACAGACCGGATCCCGGCATCGGCCCAGTGCGCCTGACGGGCTGTCAGATCGTGATAAAGCGCATCTTCGCTACGGCGCGCGCCGACGATGACAAGCGCGTCGCAGCCGATCTGGTTGGGCGCGCCGGTGTAACTGCAACAGGTGTGCACGCCGTCGGGGCCGATCTGCGCCAGGCCGGTGTTCAAAAGGATCGTCACGCCGAGGCCGGCCAACCGCCGATGGATGCTGGCCTGTTCCAAGGTGTTCGCCGTCCAGTCCGACACAAAGGCCGAGGGCGTGATCAAGGTGACCTTGGCACCCTTTTGGGCCAGAAGTTCCGCCAGAACGCCGCCCATATAATAGTGATCATCATCAAAGATCACGACATGGCCGCCGGGCAGGGCCCCGTCCATCAGATCATCGGGGGTAAAGGTGGGCAGGGCCCCGCTGCGCGGGATCGGCACGACATGTTGGCGGGCCACACCATCTGCGCGCCACGTCGACCCGGTGGCGATGCAGACATTCTGAAAGCCGAAATCCAGAATCTGATCGGCGGTCAGGGGCGAGGCGGGATACATCTGCACATTGGCCTTTTGTCCCAGATGATACAGCCGATAATCGGCCACCCGGCCCCAGGCCGACAGGCCGGGCAAAAGGCGCTCGCGCGCGACGCGGCCGCCCAGCGTGGGGCGCGCCTCGGCAAGGGCCACGTCATAGCCGCGCATCGCGGCGATATGCGCCGCTTCCAGCCCGGCCGGGCCGGACCCCACGATCAGCACCGATTGGCTGCTGCCCTTGGGGGCCACCTTTTCCGGGTGCCATCCGCGCCGCCATTCCTCCATCCAGGTGGGGTTCTGGGTGCAGCGGCCCATGCCTTGGGTCATGTCCCCGGTGATGCAGATGTTGCAGCCGATGCATTCGCGAATATCGTCGATGCGGCCTTCGTCGATCTTTTTGGGCAAGAAAGGATCGGCAATGGACGGGCGGGCGCAACCGATGAAATCCAGCTTGCCCTGCCGGATCATCCGCACCATCACGTCGGGCGAGGTGAAGCGGCCCACCCCCACGACGGGTTTGGAAGACAGCGCGCGGATGCCGGTGATCAGCACCTCTTGCGCCGCCTCCTCTTTGAACCGCGAGGGGCCGGAACAGTCTTCCCATGTGCCTTGCGCCAGATCCCACAGGTCGGGCAGATCGGCGTTCATGGCGATAAAATCGCGCAGTTCGGCGTTTGAAAAGCCAAGGTTGCCGATCTGTTCATCAAGGGAGACCCGCAGCGTCAGCGCCATGCTGTCGCCCACCGCGTCCCGCATGTCGGCGATCACCTCGCGGGCAAAGCGGGCGCGGTTTTCAAGACTGCCGCCGTATTCATCGCTGCGTTGATTTGTGGCGCGGCTTAGGAAATGCTGAAAGATGCCAAAGCCATGCGCGCCATACAGACAGATCAGATCGAAACCGGCGGTCTGGCTGCGGCGGGCGGCGTTGACGAACCAGCGGCGCAGGTTGCGGATATCGGTCTTGTCCATGGCGCGGGCCTGCACCGGATCATTGGTAAAGGTGCGGATCGGCAGGGCGCTGGGGGCAAGCGGCACCTCTTTGGTGTACATGTTCGGCCCGTTGATGCCCGAATAGGCCAGTTGAATGCCCGCCAAGGCCCCATGGGTCTTCATCGCCGCCGCCATCTTGGCGATGGCCGGAATGTCCTGATCTTCCCAAAGGCGCAGTTCGATGAAGGGCGTGATTTCCGACGTGTGGTGCATTTCAGTCTGTTCGGTGAAGATCACGCCCCAGCCGCCTTCGGCTTTCATGCCGCGCATGGCGGCGGCGGCTGACGGATCGCGGTAGCCGCCGCCGTTGCAATGGGGCACCTGATAAAATCGGTTTTTGGCCACCAAGGGGCCGATGGCCAAAGGATCGAACAGGATGTCATAACGGGGATCGCGCATGATCGTGGCCTTTCAGGGTCGCATCGGGGAGACGATCCCCGGAAGGTGGTCTTGGACATGGGCGCTGAAGGCGCGCAGGGTTTGCCGCGCGCTGCTGCCGGCCGCCGACAACAGGCCAAGGCGCATGGGCTGCACCGGTCCGGCAAGGGGCACAAGATGCAGGGGCCGCCCATCGGGTGCATGGTCTGGCATGGGGCGTATATTGGCGATGGAATAGCCAAAGTCATTGGCCACAAGCGATTGCATCACGGCGATATCGCGCGTGCGTTCGGCAATCAGGGGGGTCAGGCCCGCCTTGTTGAAAAAGGACAGGAAATAATCTGAACTGAGCGGCAGATCGAGAAGAACCATCGGAAAGGCGGCCAGATCTGCCACCGCGACCGTGTTTTGCCGGGCCAAGGGATGCGCGGCGCCAAACAGCGCAAAGGGCGGCAAGGTGGCGATGGCGGTAAATTCCAGGTCCGCCGGCAAGGCCAGATCATAGGTCAGGGCCAGATCAAGTTTGGCATTGCGCAGCCCGTCGATCAGGGCGGCGTGATGCAGTTCGACCTGAGTGATGTGGACCTGTGGGTAGCGTTCGGTGAACGAGCGGCGCAGCTGCGGCACAAGGATCTGGGCGAAGGTCAAAAGGCAGCCAAGGTTCAGATCTCCGGCGATGCGGCCGGTCAGATCATGGGCCAATTCGGACAAGCGCCCGGCGGCGCGCAGCACCGCATCACATTCCGCAATCAAGATCGCCCCGGCGGCCGTTGTGGCCATGCCTTGGGCATGTTTGCGCAAGAACAGGGCGAGGCCGAAATCCGCTTCCAATTGCGCGATGGCGGTGGAAATGGTGGGTGATGACACATTCAGACGCTGGGCCGCCAGCGCGATGGAGCCGCATTGACCCACGGCAACAAGGTATTCCATCTGGCGCAGGGTAAAGCGCAGCGCCATGGGCTATTCGTCGCCCGGAACGCCGTAGGACGGTGCCTGCGTGGGATCGATGGCGCGTTGAACATAGGCGGCCATCTGCGGGCGAAAGACGGCCCAAGCCGCGGCCAGATCCTCGATGGGGCGGGCCGACCAATCGATGCGCAGATCGGCCAAGGGCCAATCCAGTTTGTCGGCGATCTTCAGGCCGGCCGAATGCACGGGGCCCGCCTCGCCGCCCGCCGCAAGACCGGCCAGCAGCGCGGCTATCAGACGATCGCCCAGATGGCCGGTTGCGGCGACAAATGCCTGAACCATCTTGTCCGGCACATCGGCTGCGGCAAGCAGATTGCCGCCGGCCGCGCAGTCTGGCCCGGTGGCCTGCCCCCAGACCCCCAGAACCTGTGCGCCCGAATGCACGGCGGCGGGGCCGGTGCGGCCCAGCGCGAGAAGCTGACGATAGTCAACATGTGCCCGGCCCGTGATCACGGATTGCAGGGCCTGCGCCGCCTCGGCGCCCGTGGCCAGTTGGTCCAGCAGCAGGGGCCCCAAGGCCGGATCGGTGATGTTCTGACTGGCCACCACGCCAACCCCGGCCCGCACATGGGCGCAGCGCGCCGCCACGGCGGGCGAAGATGACGAGATGACCATGCCGAACATCCCCGTCTTGGAACAGCGCGCGATGAGGGAAAATGTCATGCTTGGGTCCTTATGGGTCAGCCAGCGCGCCCGGCTGGACGGGAAGGCAGGATCAGGAGGGCAGGGTCAATCGGGAATGACGGCGGTTGCGTCAATTTCAACGAGCCAGTCCGGCCGGGCCAGCGCGACCACGGTCAGGCCGGTGCAGACCGGGTGCACGCCTTTGATGTATTGGCCCATGGTGCGATAGACCGACTCGCGGTGGCGCACATCGGTCAGATAGACCACCAGCTTGACCAGATGTTCCATCTGGCCCCCCGCCTCTTCGATCAGCTGCTGGATGTTTTGCATGACCTTGTGGGTCTGTTCGACCGGGTCATGGCTGCCGATATTCTTGGCCGTGTCCAGATCTTGGGGGCATTGGCCGCGCATATACAGGGTCGTGCCGCCGTGGGTGGCCACAACTTGGCACAGATCATTGTCGAGGTTCTGTTCGGGATAGGTGACCGAGGTGTTGAAGGGACGATAGCGGGTGTGGGCCATGGGGATCTCCGGCGGGAAAGGGGCGGGATCAGACGCGCGTGACGGCGGCTGAGGGGGGCGAAGCGGGCGGGGCGCCGGGCGCATAGGCCAGATAGGATTGTTTGGTTGCAATGTGGTCGGCCACGAATTTGGCATCGTGCCAGACCCCCCAGATGAACGAGGATCCCCGGCGCGATTGGTAGGGCAGGCCAAGGAAATACAACCCCGGCTCGGTGGAAACGCCGCGCTGATGCTTTGGTTTGCCCGCCGCATCGAAGCCATCCAGTTTGATCCAGGAATAATCATTGCGGTACCCGGTGGCCCAAACGATGCTGGTCACCCCGGCCTTGACCAAATCCAGCGACGCGATCGGGTCTGTTATGCAGTCGCTGTCCGGCCCAAGGTCGCGCGCCGCAGGTTCTGCGGGCAGATCAAGGCCGTTGCGCGCGATATAGGCATCGGCCTCGTCCAGGACGGCCAGATAATCGGCGTCGCCCTTGGCCAGATCGGCGGACAGGGTGGGGGACACGGTCATGACCCCGTCCGTCACCGGGCCCGCACGGCCCAGCAACACCATGCCGCGCGCCGCAAACTGGCGGAAGTTCACGGTCATACCGCCTTGGGCCCCGCTGACGGCGATGGTGACATGGTCTGCGCCCGGCGTCGCATCGGCATCCCATTTGTTAAGAACGCCCAGCCACCAGCAATAGTCGCGCCCGCGGTACGCGCGCGGCGGTCGGCCATGGGTGCTGATCGACAGATAGACCTTGCGCCCGGCCCGCAGCAGTTCATCGGCAATCTGCGCGCCCGAGGATCCGGACCCGACCACCATGACCGCGCCGTCGGGCAATTGGCCGGGATTGCGGTAGTTGGCCGAATGGATTTGCGTGATCCCCAGTTCTGCCGGAACCAGGGCCGGGATTGTCGGCTTTTGAAAGGCGCCGGTGGCGGCGATCACATAGCGGGCATCAATTTCGCCCTGCGATGTGGTGACGCGAAAGCCGGGGCGACCGACATGGCGCTGCACTTCGCTGACCTCGACCCCGCAGCGAACCGGCGCGTGGATCATCTGGGCATAGGCGGCAAAATAATCGGCCATGCCCTCTTTGCCAACAAAGGATTCCGGATCGGTGTCGAAGGCCAGACCCGGAAAGCGATCATGCCAGGCCGGACCGTTGGCCACCAGCGCATCCCACCGGCCGCTGCGCCAACGCTCGGCGATGCGCGCGCGTTCCAGCACCAGATGCGGCACGCCGCACTGGGTGAGATGTTCGCTCATCGCGATGCCAGCCTGTCCGGCACCGATCACCAAAGCTTCGATTTTCTCGACCGTCATGGGCAGGATCCTTTTGGAAGGCGTGAAGCAACCAGAACCCGATCTGGCGCCTGACGGATGTGCCCCAAAATCGAATTAGGTCATACTACGAATAATCTGATCATTGATAAGGTAAAAGTAAATCAGATTTCGCCGGGGGCCGCCGTGTTTTGCGGGTTTGGGTAACGCGGTGTTAAGCCTATCGCGTCTAGGGTTCCCCCATGACGATTTCTGATCCCAAACTTGGCCAAGAACTGGCCCTGCAAACGCGTCAAATGTCGGCGCTGCGGGCCAGCTTTCTGGTGGCCGCCCATCATGGTGTGGCGCTGCGGCCCGAAGATCTGCCGCAGCTGGTGGCGGGCGATATGGTGGGGTCTGTCGCCACGGCACTGGGCCGCGCCGGGTTTCACACCCGCCTGCTGGAGGACTGCACCTGGGCCACGGCGGCAGAACTGGGTACGGCCTATCCGGCGATGTTGCCGATGGCGGGCGGGCATTGGGTGATCTTGGTTTTGGTGGTGACCAAGGCCGAAGGTGCCATGGCCGCGATTTTGGACCCCCGGGCCGAGGCGGAGGGGATCAAACTGGTGCCGCAGGCCCAGCTTTTGGCCGAATGGACCGGGCAAATCCTGTTGGTGCAGCCCGCCCGTGCCGAGGCTGAGGCCGGCCGGCCCTTTGGCCTATCCTGGTTCGTGCCGGCGCTTTGGGCGCAAAAGGCGATGCTGTCGGGGGTGGTCGCGGCCGGACTTGCGGGCAATCTGATCGCCTTTTCGCTGCCCTTGATGTTTCAATCGATCGTGGACCGCGTCATTGCCCATCAGGCGTGGAACACTTTGGTGACGGTGGTGGCGATCTTTGTGGTGCTGGCGCTGTTTGATGCCGGTTTCACCTTTGTCCGCCAAAGGTTGATGATGATTGCAGGCGGCAAGGTGGATGCGATCGTGGGCGGGCGCACCTTTGCGCATCTGCTGTCGCTGCCCTTGGTCTCGTTTGAAACGGTGCCAGCCGGGGTGATGGCGCGGCACATTCAGCAGACCGAAAAGATTCGGGCCTTTTTGACCGGGCGGTTGTTTCAAACGGGTCTGGATGCGGCCTTTTTGCCCTTGTTGCTGCTGATCCTTGCGGTTTTAAGCCCCTCGCTGACCTTGGTTGTTCTGGGCTTTGCTTTGGCCATCGCGGGGTGCATTGGGGCCTTGCTGCCGTTTTTCCGCACCCGCCTGAATGCCCTGTATCATGCCGAAGGCGAACGTCAGGCCCATCTGGTGGAGACGCTGCACAACATGCGGGCGGTGAAATCCTTGGTGCTGGAGCCAGCCCGCCGCCGTGTCTGGGAAGACAGTCTGGCGCTGTCGCTGCGCCGGCAATGGGATGTGGGGGCAATGGGCGCCTTTGCGGGCGCGGCCACAGGATTGCTGGAAAAGTTGATGCAAATCAGTGTGGTAGGCTTTGGCGCGGCGCTTGTCTTGCAAGGGCAGATGACCGTGGGGGCCTTGGTGGCATTCTTGATGCTGTCGGGAAAAGTCTCCGGTCCGCTGGTGCAGATCGTCGGGCTGATCAACGAATATCAAGAGGCGGCGCTGTCGGTGCGGATGCTGGCACAGGTGATGGACCAACGCCCCGAACGCGGGCTTCATTCGCGCCCCGCCAAGCATGAAATCACGGGCCGGCTGTCGTTTGATCAGGTCAGTTTCAGCTATCCGGGGGCGGTTTGTGCGGCGCTGGACCGGCTGAGCTTTGAGGTGGCGGCGGGGCAGGTGATTGGGGTCGTGGGGCGGTCTGGGTCTGGCAAGACCACCCTGACGCGGCTGATCCAAGGCATCGAGGTGCCGCAGACCGGGCTTATTCAGGTGGATGGGGTGGATCTGCGCCAGATCGATCTGGATCATTTGCGGCGCAACATCGGCGTGGTCTTGCAGGAAAACCTGCTGTTTCGCGGCACGATCCGCGACAACATTGCCATGGCGCGCCCCGGCGCGAGCCCTGAAGAAGTGGGGTTGGCGGCCCGACTTGCGGGGGCGGATGATTTCATCCGCCGCTTGCCCAAGGGCTATGACACGGCGGTCGAAGAAGGCGGATCAAACCTGTCGGGCGGACAGCGCCAGCGCATCGCCATCGCGCGGGCGCTGATGGGCGCGCCCCGCGTTCTGATTTTCGATGAGGCAACATCGGCGCTGGACCCCGAATCCGAGGCGCTGGTCAATCGCAACCTGCAGGCCATCGCCAAGGGGCGCACGTTGATCATCGTCTCGCACCGTTTGTCGACGCTTGTAAAATCAGACGCGATTTTGGTTCTGGATCAGGGCCGCGTTGTCGATCTGGCGCCGCACAAGGTGTTGCTGGAGCGCTGCGCGATCTATCGGCACCTGTGGCAGCAACAAACCGAGCATTTGCAATGACCGCCCTGCCAAAGCCCCCGCGCATCAGCCCGCTGGCCTTGTCGTTTCAGTCTGATCTGGATCAGCTGATCGCCGCGCCGGCGCCGCGCCTGTTGCGGCTTTGGCCCGCCTTGGGATTGGGGCTTTTGGCCGCTCTGGTGGGCACGGCCGCTGTTTTGCCGGTGGATGTTGTCATCACCGCCTCTGGCCGGATTGCGGCCGATGCCCCGGCGATCTTGATGCGCCCCAACGCGCGGGCTGTCTTGACAGAGCTGCTGGTCAGCCCGGGGGATGTGGTGGTGCGCGGTCAGATTCTGGCCCGTCTGGACGCCACCCTGCCCGAGGCGGACCGCGCGGCCCTTGACGCCGAGCGGCGGAGCCTGACAGCGGAAATCGCCCGCCATGAGGCGGAGCTTTCGGGTGGCGAGATGACCGACACCGCGCCCGAGGCCGCGCAGCAAAAGGCCCTATTGGTGCAACGGCGCGCGGTTGCCGCTGCGCGCAGGGCAGGTCTGGATGCCGCCATCGCCGCCTTGGAGCGCGAAGGGGCCAGCTTGGCGGCCATGGCCCCGGGCCTTGACGAACGTCTGTCGATCGCGCGCGAGGTTGAAACCCTGCGCGAAGATCTGGCCCGCCGCGGCGCTGGGCCAAAGATCGATGCGCTGAGCGCGCGGGCCGCCCGTCTGGCCGCCGAGGCGGAGGTGAGCGGTCTGGCCGCCCGCCAAACGGATCTTGCCCGCCGTCTGCGCGCTGCCCAAGATGACCGGGCCGTATTTGCCGCAGATTTGCCGCGCGACGCCGCGGAGGCGCTGCCCCGGCTGCGGTTGCGGCTGACCCAGATCGAAGATGCGCTGTCCAAGGCGGACCGCATGACGGAGTTGAGCGCACTGCGCGCGCCGCGCGCCGGGGTTGTGGTGTCGGTGGCGGCAGGGGGGGTCGGGGCGGTTCTGACAGACAGCGAACCCTTGGTGGTGATCATTCCCACCGATGCCGGTTTGGTGGCCGATGTTTCCATCCCCTCGTCCGATATTGGCCGCATCGCGGTGGGCGATCTGGTGTCATTGAAGATCGACGCCTTCCCCTATCGCCGTTTTGGTTTGGCCCAAGGGCGGATCGACAGTCTGGGTCCGGTGTCGCAGACCCCGGATGGCGGTGGCGAGGCGGTGCATCCCGCCCGCATTTCCCTTTTGTCGCCCCCCGGACCTTTACCCGCCGGTGCAGATCTTGTGCCGGGCATGACCCTTTCCGCCGAGGTCAAGACCGGCACACGGACTGTCCTTGATTACTTCCTTGATCCCCTTGAGCGCGGCCTGTCGGAAAGCCTGCGCGAGCCATGAAAGGCCCAACATGACCCTAGCCACCCCCCTTGACGTTCACAGTGCCACCCCGATTGCCGCGGTTCAGACCCGGCAAGTCTTGCATGTCGGCTGCGGTGCGGCCGACCCGGCCAAACTGCCCGCCGCGTTTTTTCCGCAAGGTCTTTGGTCGGAACTGCGTCTGGATATCGATCCGAAGGTCAGCCCTGATATCGTCGGCTCGATCACCGATATGTCGGTGGTGGCGTCGGGTTCGGTCGATGCGGTGTGGTCGGCGCACAATCTGGAACATCTGCGCGCCCATGAAGTGCCCCTTGCCCTGGCCGAGTTTCGGCGTGTGCTGCGGCCGATGGGGTTTGCTTTGGTGACCATGCCAGACCTGCAACAGGTGGCCGCCCTTGTGGCCGAAGGCAATCTGGAGGGGACCGCCTATATCTCGGCCTTGGGGCCGATCGCGGCTTTGGACATGCTGTATGGCTTCCGCCCCTCGGTTGCGGGCGGTAATGATTTCATGGGGCACAAGACCGGCTTTACCGCCGGCACGCTGGCCCAGCATCTGACGGCGGCAGGGTTTGCCCAAGTGCAGGTGCAGCGCGATGGCGCCTTTGCCTTGTGGGCCACGGCCGTCAATCCGGGGTGATCTGGCGGTCACGCCAGACCCATGAACAGCAAAAGGCCCGTCTTGTGCGGGTCTTTTTTTATGGGCGCCTTTGACCAAGGATCAAGGATGACAAAAGGGGGCCCTGCGATGCGGCAGGGCCCCCTTTTTTTGCAGATAGGCCGCGCGTTACAAGAACAGCGCCGAGAGTTGGGACGTGCTCATCACGCCAAGCTGCGCTGTGGTGAAGGCGGCTGTTTGCACCGCGTTCAGCGCCACGATATCAGCCGTCTGAAGCGCGACAATCTGATCGGTGGTCAAGGATTGCAGCTGAAGCGTGGTAAGCGCGGTCATCTGGCTGGTGGTCAGGGCCACGATGGCATCGCTGGACAGGGCCGTGACCTGAGACGCGGCCAAAGCCCCGATTTGCGCCGTCGACAATGAGGCCACCTGCGCCGTGGTCAGGGAGGCTGCCTGAGCCGAGGTGAGAGCGGCGATTTGCGTTGCCGACAATCCTGCGATGGCCGTGGTGGTCAAGGCCGCCAGATCCTCGGTTTCCAAGGCCTGGATCTTGGCCGTCGACAGGCTGGCGATCTGGGCAGACCCAAGGGCCGCCGATTGATCCGAGGTCAGGGCCGCGATGTCATCGGTGCCCAGACCAGCCATGGCCGCCACGGTCAGGGCCCCCACCTGATCTGCCGTCAGGCTGGCCACCTGATCGGTCGATAGGGCAGAGATCTGCGCCGAGGACAGAACGGCCACCTGACTGGTCGCAAGGGCGCCCACCTGATCGGTGGACAGGGCGGCCAGATCGGCCGTTTCCAGTTTGGTGATCTGCGCCGTTGTCAGGGCCGCGAGTTGATCGGCTGTCAGGCCCGCGACCTGACGGGTGGACATGGCCACGACCTGCGCCGTCGTCAACCCTTGAAGGGCCGATGTGGTGAGGGCTTCGATGTCTTCTTGCTCAAGGGCGGCGATGGCGCCCGTGGTCAGCGAAGCGATCTGGGCCGAGGTCAGGGCGCCGGCCTGATCTGTGGTCAGGGCCACGATATCGGCCGTGCCCAGACCCACCATGGCCGCCGTGGTCAAGGCGGCCACCTGCGCCGTGGTCAGGCCCGCCACCTGATCGGTGCCCAATGCGGCCACCTGCGCCGACGACAGGACCGCAATATGCCCTGTGGACAGGGCCGCGATCTGATCGGTGGACAGCGCCGCGACGTCGGCGGTTTCAAGCCGGGCCACTTGCGTGGTGGTCAAAGCCGCAAGCTGATCGGTGGTCAGGGCGGTGACCTGCGCCGTGGTCAGGGCAACGATCTGGGCCGTTGACAGGCCTTGCAGGGCATCGGTGGTGATGGCCGCCAGATCGGCGGTTTCCAAGGCGGCCACCCCGGCCGTTCCCAAAGCGGCGATCTGCGCCGAGGTCAGGGCTGCGGCCTGATCGAGGGTCAGAGCCGCGACATCGTCGGTGGCAAGACCGGCCAGCGCGCCGGCCGTGACCGCGCCGATTTGATCGGTGGTCAGACCTGCGATTTGGTCGCTGCTGAGGCCGGCGATCTGGGCAGAGCCCAGGGTTGCGATCTGGGCGGTGGTCATCGCCTGAATCTGATCGGTGGACAGGGCGGCCAGATCTGCCGTTTCGATCCGCGCGATTTGCGCCGTGGTCAGGGCGGCAATCTGATCAACGGTCAGGGCGGCAAACTGTTCGGTGGCCATGGCGATGATCTGGGCAGAGGTCAGGGCCGCCACCTGATCGGTGCCAAGCGCGGCCATTTGCAAGGTGCCAAAGGCCGCAATCTGGGCACCGCTGAACTTGACCAACTGCGCCGTGGACAGCCATGTCACCTGATCCACGCCCAGCGCGGCGGCATCTTCTGTCGCCAGAGCGGTGATTTGCGTTTGGGTCAGTGCGCCCAATTGATCGCTGGACAGGGCGGCAATCTGATCGGTGCCAAGGGCCACGATCTGAGCGGTGGTCAATTTGGCGATCTGGTCCGTGGTCAGGGCGGCGATCTGTGCCGTGTCAAGCGCCACAACCTGATCGGTGGTCAGAACCACAACCTGCGCCGTGGTCAGCGCGGCGATCTGATCTGTGGTCAGGGCGGCCAGATCGGCCGTTTCCACCCGCATCAGTTGCGCCGTGGTCAAGGCGGCCACCTGATCGGTCGTCAGGCCCGCGATCTGATCATAGGACAGGGCCACGATCTGCGCGGTGGTCAGGCTGCGCAGGGCGGCCGTGGTGACGGCGGCCAGATCTTCGACCTCCATCTGCGACAGGGCGGCGGTGCTGAGCGCGGCCATCTGCGCGCCGCTGAGTGCGGCGGCCTGATCGGCGCTGAAGGCTGCCAGATCGGCCGCTTCCAGACCTGCCAGACTGCCCGATGTCAGCCCGGCGATCTGTGCTGTCGACAGAGCCGTGATCTGATCGGTGCCAAAGGCCGCCACCTGAGCGGAGCCCAAGGCGGCCATCTGGGCCGTGGTCAGCGCGGCCACGCTGTCTGTTGCCAAGGCCGCCACATCTTCGGCCGCCAGTTTGGCGATCTGGGCCGTGGACAGGGCCACGATCTGCGCCGTGGTCAGGGCCGCGATCTGATCTGACGACAAGGCGGTGATCTGCGCCGTCGTCAACTTGGCAATCTGGGCGGTGGACAGACCATCGATTTGATCGGTGGACAGGGCCGCAATCTGGGCCGTGGACAAGGCTGCAATCTGGGCCGTGCTGAGGGCCGCGATCTGTGCCGTGGTCAGCGCGCCCATGTCATCGGTGCCCAGCCGCGAGAGTTGCGCTGTGCCAAGGGCCGCGATCTGCGCGGTCGTCAGGGCCGCAATCTGGCCCGTCGACAGGGCCACGATCTGGGCCGAGGTCAGGGCTGACGCCTGCGCGGTGGTCATGGCCGCCAGATCGTCTGTGCCAAGGGCGGCCATCTGGGCTGTCGTCAGGCCCACGACCTGTGCCGTGGTCAGCGCGGCCACTTGCGCCGTGGTCATTGCGGTCACATCGGCCAGATCCAGCGCCGTCAATTGCGCGGTCGTCAGGCCCACCAGCTGCGCCGTCGTCAGGCTTGCGACCTGATCAGAGGTCAGCGCGGCGATCTGCGCGGTGGTGATCTTGGCCAATTGCGCGGTGGTCAGGGCGACCAGATCTGCCGTTTCCAAGGCGGCAATCTGGGCCGTTGTCAGGGCCGCGACCTGTTTGGTTGTCAGGGCGGCGGTCTGGGCCGTGGTCAAGGCTGCGATATCATCGGTATCAAAGCTGCCCAGCTGAGCGACGGAGAGGCTGGCCATCTGCGCGGTGGTCATGGCGGCCACCTGCGCCGGGCTGAACGCTTCGGTCTGGGAGGTGGAGAGTTTGGCCAATTGGGCCGTGGACAGGGCCGCAATGCCTGCCGTGGTCAGCGCAGAGATCTGATCGGTGGACAGGGTGGCGACCTGCGCCGTGGACAGGGCAGCGACCTGGGCTGTGCCCATGCCCGCAATGGCCCCGGTTGCGATGTGGGCGATCTGGGCCGTGGTCAGGGCCGCGATTTGCGCCGTTGTCAGACCAGCGATCTGGGCCGAGGCGAGTGCGCCGACCTGATCTGTCGTCAGCCCGCGGATGGCAGAAGTGCCCAGCGCGGCCAGATCGGCGGCGTCAAAGGCGGCGATGGCGTCGCTTGTCAGGGCGGCGATCTGTGCGCTGGTCAGCACGGCGGCCTGCGCGGTTGTCAAGGCGCCCACATCGGACGATTCCAGCCCCGTCAGGGCCGTGCTTGTCAGGGCCGCGATTTGCGCCGTGGTCAAGGCGGCGATCTGCACCGAAGTCATGGCCCCGATCTGGACCGAGGTCAGCACAGCCGCCTGCGCCGTGGTCAGGGCCGCGATCTGGGCGGTCGACGCGGCCGCGATATCTTCGCTTTCCAGCGCCAGAATATGCGCGGTGCTGAGGGTGCGCAGCTGCGCCGTGGTCAGGCTGGCGACCTGATCAGAGCTGAGGGCCGAAAGCTGATCCGTGGTCAGGCCAAGGAGGGCGCTGGTGGTGAGTGCGGCAAGGTCTGCGGTTTCGATTTCGGCAAAGTTGGCCGCGCCAAGGGCGGCGATCTGACCCGAGGACAGCGCCGCCGCCTGAGCCGTCGTCAAGGCTGCCAGATCGGCCCCTTCCAGCCCGGCGATGGCCGCGGTGGTCACAGCGGCCATCTGGGCCGTGGTCAGGGCGGCGGTTTGTGCCGTGGTCAGGGCTGCGATCTGGTCTGCGGTCAGGCCCGCGATCTGCGCGCTCGACAGGCCGGCGATGGTGGCCGTGCCCAGCGTGGCCAGATCAGCGGCATCGATGGCGCCCACCTGCGCCGCGCCAAGGGCGGCCAGTTGTGCTGTCGTCAATGCGTTGATCTGATCAGAGCTTAGCGCTGCCATTTGATCGGTGGTCAGCCCCAAAATGGCGCTGGTCGTAACGGCGGCCAGATCTGCGGTTTCCATGGCCGCGATTGTTGCGGGCAAAAGGGCCGCCACTTGCAAAGATCCAAGGGCCGCCGCCTGAGCGGTTGAAAAAGCCTCGATGTCGGCGGTTTCAAGCCCGGCAAGGGCCGCGCTGCCCAAGGCGGCGACCTGCGCCGTTGACAGGGCCCCGATTTGCGCCGTGCTGAACGCTTCGATCTGGGCGCTGGTCAGGGCCGAGATCTGCGCGGTTGTCAGGGCGGCGGTTTGCGCCGTGGTCAAGGCGGTGATGGCGTCGGTGGTCAGGGCCGTGATCTGGGCGCTGGTCAGCGCGGCGATCTGGCCGGTTGTAAGCGCCGCGACCTGCGCGGTTTCAAGGGCGATCATCTGGGCCGTGGTCAGGCCCTGCACTGCCGTGGTTGTCACCGCCGCAAGGTCAGCGGTTTCCAGTGCGGCCAGGCTGGCGGTGTCAAGACCGGCGATCTGACCCGAGGTCAGGGCGGCCGCCTGCGCGGTTGTCAGGGCCACGGCATCTGCCGTTTCAAGCCCCCCAATCGCGGCGCTGCTGATGGCGGCAATCTGGGCGGTGCCCAGCGCCGCCACCTGCGCGGTTGTCAGGGCGGCAATCTGGGCGCTGGTCAGGGCGGCGATCTGCGCCGTGGTCAGGGCCAGGGTTTGATCGGTGCCAAGGGCGCCAATGCTGGCGGTGCCGGCCCCCAGAAGGGCGGTCGCGCTGAAGGCGGCCATCTGCGCGGTGGAGAGGGCGGCAAAATGCTCTGTCCCCAAGGCGGCCAATTGCGCGGAGGTTAGCCCCCGCAGGGCCGAGGTGCTGATCGCTGCCAAGTCTTCGGTTTCAAAGGCGGCCACGGCGGCTGTGCCAAGGGCTGACATCTGGGCCGAGGTCAGGACCGCGGCCTGCGCCGTGGTCAGGGCCACGATATCGCCCGTGGTCAAACCGGCAACGGCGAGGCTGGACAGGGGGGCGACCTGCGCCGTCGTCAGGTCTGCCACCTGATCGGTTCCAAGGGCGGCAATCTGGCCGCTGGTCAAGGCGGCCGCCTGCGCCGAGGTGATCGCGGCAAGCTGCGCTGTGGTCATTCCCGCAAGATCGGCCGCGTCCAGCCCGGCAATCGCCAAGGTGGACAGCGCGGCGACCTGCGCTGTGGTCAGGGCCTGAACCTGCGCGCTCGACAGCGCGGCGGCCTGTGCCGAGGACAGACCGCGCAGGGCCGTGCTGGTCACTGCTGCCAGATCTGCGGTTTCCATGGCGGCCAGAGCGCCTGTGCCCAAGGCCGCCATTTGGCCCGAGGTCAGCACGGCCGCTTGGGCCGTGGTCAGCGCGACAATATCGGCCGTTTCAAGCCCGGAAATGGCAGCGGTGGTCAGACCGGCGATCTGCGCCGTGGTCAGGGCGGCCACTTGCGCCGTGGTCAGCGCGGCGATCTGGGCCGAACCGAGGGCGCCCATTTGCGCCGTGGTCAAGACGGCAACCTGCGCCGTGGTCATCGCGGCGATGCCCGCGGTGGACAGTTTGGGCACCTGCGCCGTGGTCAGGGCGGCGACCTGTGCGGTCGTCAACCCCGCAACCTGCGCCGAGGTCAGCGCGGCGATCTGGGCCGTCGTCATTCCGCGCAGGGCCGAGGTTGTCAGCGCGGCAAGGTCAGCCGTTTGTAGGGCGGCCACCGCCGCCGTGCCCAAAGCGGCCACTTGCGAAGCCGTCAAGACCGCGGCCTGGGCCGTGGTCAGGGCCACGACATCGGCCGTGGTCAGCCCGGCCAAGGCGGCCGTGCCCAAGGCCAGGATCTGGGCGGTTGTCAGGGCCGCCGTCTGGGCGGTGGTCAAAGCGGCCACTTGTGCCGAGGACAAGACGGCGACCTGCGCTGTCGTCAGGGCGGCGATTTGGGCCGTGCTCATCGCGCCGATTCCGGCGGTTGGCAATTTGCCAACCTGAGCGGCTGACAGCGCGCCGATTTGCGCCGTGGTCAAGGCGGCCACCTGGGCCGAAGTCAGGGCCGAAACCTGCGCGGTCGACAGGCCTTTCAGCGCCGCTGTGCCAAGGGCGGCAATATCGGCTGTTTCCATCGCCGCAAGGGGCAGGGTGCCCAGCGCGGCCACCTGGGCCGAGGACAGCGCGGCGGCCTGAGCGGTGGTCAGGGCCACGGCATCGGCCGTTTCAAGGCCGGCAAGCGCCCCGGCTGTCAGGGCGGCCACCTGACCGGTGGTCAGACCTGCGACCTGCGCCGTGGTCAAGGCGGCCACCTGCGCCGAGGACAGGACGGCCATCTGCGCCGCGGTCATCGCGGCCAGTTTCGCGGTGCTGAGCGCGGCCAACCCTGCGGTGGACAGCACGCTGACCTGCGCTGTTGTCATGGCCGTCAGTTGGGCTGTGGTCAGGGCAGCAATCTGGGCGGAGCCCAGCGCGGCGATCTGCGCCGAGGTCAGGGCGCGCAATGTTGCCGTGCCCAAGGCGGCCAGATCTGCGGTTTCCAGTGCGGCGACATCATCGGCGCCCAAAGCCAGGATCTGTGAGGAAGACAGGGCCGCAGCCTGCGCGGTTGTCAGGGCAACGAAATCGGCGGTTTCAAGCGCGCCGAGGATGGTTGTTGACAGGCTTGCGATCTGGGCCGTTGTCAGGGCCGCGATCTGTGCCGAGGTCATGGCCACAATTTGCGCGGTGGAAAATCCGGCGATCTGTGCGGTGGACAGGGCTGCAACCTGCTGCGTGGCCATGGCGGCCACATCGGCGGTGTCCAGACGGGCAATCTGTACCGCCGACATCGAGGTAATCTGCATGGTGGTCAAGGCCGCGACCTGCGCCGTGGTCAACGCGCTGAACTGCGCGCTGGACAAGGCGGCGATCTGGGCCGTGGTCAGGCCTGCGACGGCCGAGGTGGACAGGGCGGCAATCTGCCCAGTTGAAAGGGCGGCGATCTGCGCAGTGCTGAAGGTGGCGGTCTGATCTGACGACAAGGCGCCCATGCCGCCCGTTGACAGTTTGGTGACTTGCGCGGTGGACAAAGCCGCGATTTGCGCCGTTGTCAGGGCTGCCACTTGGGCCGATCCCAGGGCGCCCACCTGCGCGGTGGTCAGGCCCAGGATGGCCGTGCTGGTCAGGGCGGCCAGATCAGCGGTTTCCATCGCGCCGATGGCGGAGGAGGAGATTGCGGCGATCTGGGCCGAGGTCAGGACAGCCGCCTGCGCCGTGGTCAGGGCGACCATATCGGCCGTTTCTAAGCCGCGCAGCGCGGCGGTGGACAGTTTGGCGATTTGCGACGGCGTCAGGGCCGCGACCTGCGCGGTGGACAAAGAAGCGATCTGCGCCGACGTGAGGGCGCTGACTTGCATGGTGCCCATGACGGCAACCTGCGACGTGCTTAACGCGGCGATGGCCGCCGTGCTGAGGCCCGCAATTTGGGCCGAGGTCAGACCGGTGATCTGCGCGGTCGTCAAGGCGGCCACTTGCGCCGTTGTCAGCGCGCCAACCTGCGCGGTGGTCATCGCGGTCATTTGGGCCGAGGTCAGGGCCGAGATCTGGGCCGTCGACAGGGCCGCAACATCAGCGGCATCCAGTTTGGCAACGGCGGCGGTCGACAGGGCAGAGATCTGTGCCGTGGTCAGCGCGGCCACTTGGGCCGAGGTCAGGGCTGCGGCCTGTGACGAGGTCAGGCCCCGCACCGCGGTTGAACTGAGCGCGGCCAGATCGGCCGTTTCCATCTTGGCCAAGGTGGCGGTTGACAGCCCCCCCACCTGGGACGAGGTCAAGACCGCGGCCTGAGCTGTGGACAGGGCCACGACATCGGCGGTTTCAAGGCCCGTCAAGCCAGCGGTGGACAAGGCGGCCACCTGCGCCGTCGACAAGGCGGCAATCTGGGCGGTGGTCAATCCGGCCACTTGGGCGGAATCAAGAACGGCAATTTGCGCCGTTGACAAGGCGGCAATCTGGGCGGTGGTCATCGAGCCGATGTCCACGGCATCAATATTTGCCACAGCGCTGACAGACAGCGACGCGAGTTGCGCGGTGGTGAGGGCGGCAATCTGCGCCCCCGTCAGCGCGGCGGATTGGGCCGAGGTCAACCCGGCCACGGCCGAGGTTGTCAGGGCGGCCAGATCTGCGGTTTCCATTCGGGCAATCGCGCTCGATCCAATGGCGGCCAATTGTGTGCTGGACAGGGCGGCGGCCTGTGCGGTGGTCAGGGCCACGGCATCGGCCGTTTCAAGACCCATAAGGCCGCTGCTTGACAAGGCGGTGATCTGGGTGGTGGTCAGCGCCGCAATCTGCGCGGTGCTGAGCGCGGCAATCTGCGCCGAGCCCAAGCCTGCAATCTGGGTGCTGCGCAGGGCCGCAATCTGACTGGTCGACAGCGCGGCCAGATCGGCCGCGTCGATCTTTGAAAATGCCGCGGCAGACAAAGCCCGCAATTGGGCTGTCGACAAGGCCGCCAATTGGGCCGAGGTCAGCGCGACGGTCTGCGACGAGGTCAACCCGCCGACGGTGTCGGCTGTCATGGCGGCCAGATCTGCGGTTTCAATCTTTGCGATGGCCGCCGTGCTGAGCGCGGCCAACTGGCCGCTTGTCATGACGGCCGCCTGCGCCGTGGTCATCGCCACGACGTCAGCGGTTTCCATCCCTTTGATGGCGGTGGTGGACAGTGCGGCGAATTGTGCCGTGGACAGCGCGGCGATCTGCGCTGTTGTCAGCGCAGCCAGTTGAACGGATGTCAGGGCTGCCGCCTGTTTGCTGGTCAGGGCGGCGATCTGGCTTGTGGACATGGCCCCAAGTCCGGCCGCGTTCAACTTGGCGATGTCTGCGGTCGACAGCACGGCGACCTGCGCGCTGGTCAAGGCCGCCACTTGTGCCGACGTCAGCGCGCCCGCCTGTGCCGTTGTCAGCCCGGCCAAGGCCGAGGTCGTCAGCGCGGCCAGATCGGCCGTTTCAAGCTTTGCAATCGTGGCGGTGCCGATGGCGGCCAATTGATCGCTGGACAAAACGGCCATCTGGGCCGTGGTCATGGCCACGGCATCCGCCGTTTCAAGCCCTTTGAGGGCGGCCGATGACAAGGCATCGACCTGCGCGGTCGTCAGCACCGTCACCTGATCGGTGGTCAGGCCCGCAACCTGCGCAGAGGTCAGCGCTGCGGCCTGCGCCGTGCCGAAGGCCGAGATCTGGGCGGTCGACAGGGCCCCGATGCTGGACGACGAAAACTTTGAGACAGCGTCGGCCGACAGGGCCGCGACTTGCGCCGTTGTCAAGGCGGCCACTTGCGCCGTGGTCAGCGCGGCGGCCTGCGCTGTGGTCAGCCCCGCGATGGCCGTTGTTGTCAGCGCGGCCAGATCGCGGGTCTGCATCTTGACCAGGGACGCCGTGGAAATTGCGGCCAGTTGTGCAGAGCTGAGCGCGGCCACCTGCGCGGTGCTGAGCGCCACGATATCGGCGGTTTCAAGGCCCTTCATTGCTGAACTGGACAGGGCGGCCACCTGCGCAGTGCTGAGCGCGTCAATCTGGTCTGTCGACAGGGCCGCCAATTGCGCCGAGCTGAGTGCACCGGTTTGCGCGGTGGTCAGCGCCTGCACCTGATCGGTCGTCAGGGCCGGAATTTGCGCCGTGGTCAAGGATCGCACTTCTGCGGTCGTCAGGCCTGCGATGGCGGCGGTGCTTAGGGCGGCAATCTGGGCAGTCGTCAGCGTGGCGATCGTGGACATGAAGAGCTCCGAATCTGTGTGATGCGGCAGTTCGGCGTCGAACCCAAAACCGCGATGGTAACGGCCATTCAGGCCATAGATTTCCGACACAGGGTTTCAGGTCTTGCTTAGAAAAGCGTGAACGCGGCCCCAACGAGCCGGGATTTCGGCCCGTCGGGGCCAATAAATTGCACGCAGTTTTATTCAAATTTCGGCCTGCCGCACGCCGAAAAATTGCAGCCCGCCGGCAAGATATTCATCCTTTGTTCAGAGATTTACCCTGCTATCGGCCCAACGCATTTTAGGAGAATCCTATGACAGTTCCTTTCACGCTGAGCTTTGGCTTGCCGGGCGACCGGGCAGATCTTGCCGCCTTTCTGGGGCAGAACGGGGGGCTGGCGGCCACGCCGGCGGCCTTGGGCGATCACCTTGCGCGGGCGGTGGGCGGATTGGATATCATGACCTTGGTTGGACTGGCCGAAGGGGCGCCGCCCGACGATGCCCGGCGGCTGTATGATATGTGGCTGCTGGCAAAAGGGGCCGATCCCACGGCCTGCGCTGCCTGGTTCAATCTGGGGGTGCTGCGCGGCCGGGGGGGCGATCCGCTTGGCGCTGCGCAGGCCTATCGTGCGGCGCTGGGCCTGAAGCCCGACATGGCCGAAGCGGCCATCAACCTTGGCACCGCCCTTGAGGCGGCAGGGCAGGTGGATGGCGCCCTGGCCAGTTGGCGCGCGGCATTGCCCGCCCCGGCCCTGCGCCAGGTGCTGCACAATCAGCTTGGCCGCGTTCTGGAATCGCAAGGCCGCCTTGGCCCCGCGGCCGAAGAATTGCGCGCCTCGCTTTTGATCCGCGCCGACCAGCCGGATGTGCAACAACATCTGGTGCATTTGCGTCAGCGCATGATGGCCTGGCCGCCCACGGACGTGCAGGTTCCCGGGCTGACGGATGCGCAGGCCGCTCGCCATTGCGGCCCCTTGGCGGCATTGGCGCTGTTTGACGATCCTGCCGATCAGGCCAAGGCTGCGGCCGATTGGATTGCGCGCAAAGTGCCCGTTCCGGGCCCCGCCCTTGCCCCCGCGGGCGGCTATGCCCATGACCGGATCCGCATCGGGTATTTGTCGACAGATTTTTGCCGCCACGCGATGAGCTTTCTGATCGCCGAACTGTTGGAACGGCACGACCGGACCACGTTCGAGGTTTACGGCTATTGCGCCTCGCCGGAGGATGGCAGCGACATTCGTCAGCGGGTGATCGCGGCCTTTGATCATTTTGTACCCATCACGGCGCTGAGCGATGCCGAAGCTGCTGCCCAAATCCGCGCGGACGAGATTGACATTCTGATCGACCTGAATGGGTTGACCAAAGGGGCACGCCTTGAAATCCTGCGGTGGAAGCCTGCGCCCGTGCAGGCAACCTATCTGGGCTATATCGGGCCGGTTCCCCTGCCCGAACTGGATTACATCCTGTGCGATGAGGTCACCATTCCGGTGGCCGAAGAAGCGGCCTATGCCCCCAAACCCCTGCGGATCGAAGGGTGCTATCAAGCCAATGACAGCACACCGCCGCGCGCCGTGCCCGTCAGCCGCGCGCAAGAAGGGTTGCCCGAAGACGCCTTTGTCTTTTGCTGCGTCTCGCATGCCTACAAGGTCACAGAGGCGATGTTTCAGACCTGGATCCAGATCGTGGCCGATGTGCCCCAATCGGTTCTATGGTTGATCGATGACAATCCCGAGGCCCGGGCGGCGGCAACGGAACGCTGGCAGGCGGCGGGCCTTGCGGCGGATCGGTTGATCTTTGCGGCGCGCGTGGACCCTGATCACTATCGCGCGCGCTTGGCGCTGGCCGATTTGTTTCTGGATACCAGCCCCTATAATGCCGGCACCATCGCCTCTGACGCGCTGCGGATGGGACTGCCGATGGTGACCTTGCAGGGGCAGGCATTTTCGGCGCGTATGGCCTCCAGCTTGATGTTGGCGGTGGGTTTGCCCCAAGGCGTGACGACCACCTTGGCCGACTACAAAAGCCGCGCCTGCCAGATCGCCCGGACGCCCGCCCTGCATGCCCAGATGAAGGCCCATCTGGCTGGCGGGGCTTGGCACCGGACCTTGGGCGATGCCGCCGGTTTCACACACAGGTTTGAAAGGGCGATCCGTTCGGTTGTGCGTCGGCCGGGGTTGCGGGCTGAATGAAGCCGTTGGCGGTTGCCTGCCGTGACCGACAAGCCGTGTGAAGGGGCCCCTTTTAAAACTAAAGCGGCGCCCATGGGATTTGGGTCTGCGGTGAAACGGATGGCGTGTGGATGAAATCGCGGCCAGAGGCTTTGCCGAGCCGAATCTGTCGTTCGACGATCTGCGGTTGATACGCTCGGACGTATCCAAAGGAATAATCTTTCATATCCTTACGAAAGATGGTTGATGGCGCTCTCGCCAGATCCAGACCATTGTGCGGATTTTGTTTGCAGTCTCAAGCCCCAGTCCCTATTCTTCATCTTTAAGTCGCTTGGTGAAATTTAATTAGTTTGCGAATTTTGAAAATAGAGGCCGACGGAACGGTATGGTTGAAATTACACGAGCGTTCATCACAGGCGGCGCAGGCTTTATTGGATCAAGATTGGCGGTCTCGCTTAAAAAGGCGGGGGTCGACGTGTCCTGCTATGACAATTTCCTTCCGCAGGTCCATCTTGGGAACACCGACACAAGGCGGATATTGAAAGATGCTGGCGTTGAGGTGATTGTCGGCGATGTGCGAGATGCCGACGCGCTTTCTTTGGCGGTTTCAAGAACCAAGCCGCAGATCGTTTATCACCTTGCGGCAGAAACAGGGACCGGCCAATCGCATGATTTTCCGGTCCGCTATACCGATGTCAACGTTCTGGGAACGGCGCATCTTGTGGAAGTCATCCGAAAGGCGGGCCCAGATGTGCGACGCGTTGTCTTGGCCGGGTCTCGGTCTGTGTATGGCGAGGGTGCCTGTGTGGATCAGGCCGGGCAATTGACCCCGGCGGTCGAGCGTTTGCCAAAGGATCTGGCGCGCGGCGATTATGCGCCGAAAGATAAGGATGGCGCCACGCTTTTGCCCGTCAAGACCAATGCAGAGTGCGTGGTTCGTCCGGCCTCGATTTATGCGTCGACCAAATTGATGCAAGAACGGGTTCTTCGACAAGGATTTTGGGGATCGGACGTGGACGTGGGCGTGCTGCGCCTTCAAAATGTCTATGGGCCGGGGCAATCCATGAACAATCCCTATACGGGGGTGCTGTCGATCTTTTGCCGGCAGATCATGGAAGGCAAGACGCTGAACATCTTCGAAGACGGTCAAATCACGCGTGATTTTGTTTTGGTGGACGATGTCGTCGCGGCTTTCGTTGCCATGGGTTGCGCAGCGTCCATGCCGTCCGACGTTGTGGACATTGGGTTGGGCCAAGGGATTACCATCCTTGACGCCGCGCGGGCGCTGCTTGTGGCATTGGGTCAGGATCCCGGCCGCATTGCGATCACGGGGAATTTCCGTCCCGGCGATATCCGCCATGCGATTGCGGACAATACCCGCGCAGCCAACACCCTTGGCTGGTCCCCCAAGGTTCAAATTCATCAAGGTCTTCAAAGCCTTGCAGATTGGTCGCGCGCTTACAACCGCGTGATGGCTTAGGTTTGTTTGGTCACCGTTCTCAATTCACTTTTGCTGGCCCCTGGAAATCCGATTTGGATCGATTGACTGTCTGATTGCCGGGCGATAATCGGGAGACGAAGAATTGGATGCGAGGGGGATAGAGGTGGCTAAAATAAAGAGGTCGATCACCCGTGGCTCCCTCGGTGTGTGTTTAGTCGAAAATTGTCTTTCTGAAAGAATTGGTATGTAACGTTATGCTCGTATTGCACATTGGCCCACACAAAACCGCAACAACTTATATTCAGCAAAATCTTTTTGCCAATCATTCGGCTTTTTCACAGCGAGGTTGGATCTATCCCGAAATCGGAGTTGTTGGCGTTTCGGGTCACCACGATATTGCGTCGGATCTTGAGTCTTATATTTCAGGAGACAAGGCCGAAGCTTTGGCGGCGGTCGGACGCAAGGCTGCTGAAGCTGGATCCAATATCGTGCTGTCGGCCGAGGGATTTTGCCGCTGGAAGCCGGAAAAGTTCAAGGCGCTCGCGACGGTTTTAGGCCAAGAAGAGGTTGAATTGGTCTATACCATTCGAGACCCCTTTGACATTTTGTATTCGTATTGGGGAGAAGAGGTAAAACAAGGCTATTCGGCGAGTTTTTCGGATCGATTTCTGGAGAATCTGACAAGTGGTACCCGTTCTCGGCTTTTGAACCCGATGCGCGATCTTTCTGCCCATCTTGCCACGCCATGGGCGAAAGTCAGCGCGGTGCCCTATAACGCGCTGATCGCTGATGGGGTCGATCTTTACGATCATTTTTGCAGCACATTCTTGCATGTCACGGATGTGCCGAAAGTGGACGAGCGTCCAAAGAACAAGGCCAATGCCATTGAATTGACGGAGTTTCTACGTCTTTTGTCGACCGTTCACGGCGGCGGGGCCGCCTATATCGGGTCTGATCTGCGTCACAAGTTCATGGAAATCACCAGTGCAAAAGACCGCAGCGAAATCGTGGACGTGCTGCGAAACCTGGGGGGGCGCGCGCGCCGCAAGATCGAAATGGAAGGCGCAGATACCCTGAAGCGGCGCCTTGAGAATGTGGTGCTGAAGGGCTTGGCGGGCCATTGGTCGTACCCCGTCGAAGGGCGGTCTCTCTATAATACCAACAAACAAGAATTCGCTTATTATGACGCCTTCATCTTGTGGCAGATCGATCCCATTCGCGAGGCGGTTATCAAGATGCGGGACCGTCTTTCATGAATGGATTGGAACAACCGCCAATCGCAGACGCCATTTATGTTGTCCTCACGCGGCCGGAACCGGATGATCATATCAGATATGCCCTTAGTGCATTAGGGTCTTTGGCCAAGCGCCGCATTGTTGTCTGCCCGTCAGATTATGCAGACAGCCTGCGCGCCATTCTGGCAGATCGCCCCGGCGATGTTGTACTGCCGCAAGACGGCCCCAGTGTCAGCCTTATGCAAGGCTACAAATCAGGCCTATTATGGCTGTGGTCGCAAGGAGAGGTTCAGGGCGATGTCCTGTTAACGGGGTCGCATGTTATTGGGCCACTTTTGCCCCTTGATCCACGGGCTTTGGATTTGGCGGCGCAGGGTGCCGATATTTATGCGCCCTATTGGCATAATGCCAAATTGGACCATCGGTTGCGCAATGATCCGCAATGGGTATTGCTTCCCAGTCTGGATTTTACCGTTATATCTGGGCGCGTCCTGTCGAGACCGGAATTCCGCAGCTTTTTCCAGAATTTCAAACCTGCTGCGGATTATTGGGAGGAGTTTCGGCGCACCCATACCGGATTGTCTGCTGTCTTGTCGGCGATTGACAGCAAGGTCATCTATCCAATGCCGGAAACGGCCTTGGAAACCTTCAATCCAAGCACGGCGGAAATTCACAGACTTGTGGCCTATGATGCGCCCTGTTTTCCGATCGCCGTTTTGCGGTTGGACCCGATTTTGCACGATCTGTATTCTGTGGATCTGAAGATCGCACTGGATGATCTGCGCCTGCGCCACCCGCAAATCTACGAATTGGTGATCAAATATGTCTCGCGCAATATTCCACCGCGCGACTTTGCCATGGCCACGGATTCCTACGAGGTGCTGCCCATCGCGGCCAACCAGCCGACCAAGACCGACTGGGCCTTTGGGCGCATCGCAGTCTTTATCCACGCCTATTATCCCGAGATGATGCCCGAGTTTTGGGGGCTTTTGCAGAATATTCCCTGCGGGTTTGATGTCTTCGTGACCACGGCCAATGCCGAAAGCCGTGATCAGATTGACCTTTTTCTAAAGGAACGCGGTGTTTCGGACGAGGCACGACAGGTTGTTGTTGTGGCGCAAAACCGCGGGCGCGACATGTCGTCGTTGTTCATCAGTTTTCGCGATGTCGTCTTGTCAGGAAAATATGCCGTTGCCTTGCGGCTGCATTCCAAAAGGACGCCACAGGTCTCTCGGCAGGTTGGTGAGAATTTCAAGAGCTATCTTTTTGAAAATCTTGTTGGCAGCCGGGGATATGTGGCCAACATTCTGGACCGATTTGAACAGGAACCGGACATCGGCATGATCATGCCCCCGGTTGTGCATGTTGGTTTTGGCACCTTGGGCCATTCGTGGTTCAACAATTTCGCGCCAATGGCCGCCTTGGCAGCCAAGATGGATATCAAGGTGAATTATGACGCCGATACGCCCTTGGCCCCGCTGGGGACCATGTATTGGTTCCGCACGGATGCCTTGCACAAGATGTTTGATTGGCCTTGGGCATGGGAGGATTACAACCCCGAGCCGCGCCATATCGACGGCGGTCTGGCCCATGTGCAAGAACGGCTGATCTGTTATGCCTGCGTGGATCGGGGATACCGGGTGGTCATGGCGATGACGCCGGCGCAGGCGGGGCGAAACTATGCCAAGCTGGAATACAAATTGCAGCTGTTGGCGGCGCGTCTCGCCTCGGGGAACATCATGTTTCAGCGCGACCAGTTGGACATGCTTCGCGGCAGTGCGCGCGGGATCGTGCTGCGCAGATTGATGGAAATCTATGGGTCCATCGTCCGGCGCTTTCCCTGGTCGCGGCGCGCCCTGCGCCCGATGGGGCATTTTGCGCGGCGAATCCTGAACCCGAAGACCTAGTCCCATATCGGCCTTGCCGATGCCTGTGTGGTTCGCGTTGGCAGGCGCGGGGGACTTGCTCAATCCGGCCCGCTCTGAAAAAAGGCGGGCGGGGGTCTGTTTGGCCACATAAGGGAGAGACGGGATGGGCCAAGGAGCGCCAGCCACGCGGGGGCAGGCCCGCGCTGTCGCGGTTCAAGCTCATCTTGGAGAGATCTTGCAAGGCCGCCTTGGCCCGCAGGGGCCTATCGCCCTTGTCACCTTGCCCTGTCCGGTTTTGCGCGTGCATGGGCTGTGGCGGCCGGGCCCCTTTGCGCTGTCGCAGATTGGCTGCGCCATCGTCAGCCGCGCCCAGACGGCCGCGCTGTTGCGCCATCTGGGCCGTCCGGTCACCGGTCATTTCACCTTGCGGGCCGAGATGCCGCCCGGCGGCGGCGCTGGATCGTCGACGGCGGCGCTGATGGCGATTGCCCAGTTGGCCGGGCAGGGGGGCGATTTGCCGCGCGATCTGGCCGATGCGGCGATTGCGGTGGAAGGGGCCTCTGACCCGCTGATGTTTTCCAGCCCGGCGCGTCTGCTGTGGGCCTCGCGCGAGGGGTGCATTCTGGGGCATTTGCCGCCGCTACCGCGGTTTGAGGTTTTGGGCGGCTTTTTCGGCCCCATGGTGCGCACCGACCCGAATGACACGCAATTTCCTGATATCGCCGATCTTGCGGCCGCGCTGCCGCAAGCGATGAGGTCGGCGGCCCGTCTGGCGGTCCTTGCCAGCGAAAGTGCCAGGCGTGCCTTGGCAGCGCGTGGGCAGCGCGGCGATCCTGCGGCCCAATTGGCGCGCGATCTGGGCGCTTTGGGATATGCCATCGGGCATACAGGTCCCGCGCGCGGGCTGATCTTTGCGCCCGGCACCGTGCCGCGCCACGCCAAGGCGGCCCTGCACGAGGCCGGGTTTCGCCACATGATGCAATTTCGGCCTGCGGCGTAAACCCCGCGCATTTTGCCGTTGCCGGAATTGAACCTTGGCCAAATACCGGGCACAAGACCGCCAAAGAAGGAGCGCGCGGGATGTTGGCAGCGGGGGCGATGGCCTTGGCCATGGCGGTGGATGGGGTGATGGGGTGGCCGGATCGGCTTTATGCCCGCATTGGTCATCCTGTCACGTGGATCGGACGGGCGATTTCCGGCTGTGACGCGGCCCTGAACCGCGACAGCGACCCGGCCCTCGTGCGGCGTTTCGCGGGGGTTGTGACGCTTGTGGTCATCGTCGGTTTGGCGGCCTTACCGGCCTACGCCCTGTCGCGACTGTTGCCGGGGGGGATTTTGGGCCTTGTGCTGACGGGCGTGCTGGCTTGGCCGCTGATTGCCGTTCGGTCCATGCATGACCATGTTCTTGCGGTCGCGCGGCCCCTGTCCTTGGGGGATCTGCCGGGGGCGCGATTGGCCGTGTCGATGATTGTGGGGCGCGATCCCAGCCGGTTGGAAACGGCGGGCGTGGCGCGGGCAGCGCTGGAAAGTCTGGCCGAGAACACCTCTGACGGGATCGTCGCGCCCATCTTTTGGGGCGCAATTTTGGGTTTGCCGGGGATTGCGGCCTATAAGGCTGCCAACACGCTGGACAGCATGATCGGGCACCGCAGCCCCCGTTTTGAACAGTTTGGCTGGGCCTCGGCCCGGTTTGACGATCTGGTCAACCTGGCCCCGGCGCGGCTGACGGGTTTGTTGTTCGCTGCGGTCTCTGGGTCTGGGCGGCGGGCGATTGCCTGCATGGGCGCGGATGCGTCAAAGCACCGATCCCCCAACGCGGGCTGGCCCGAGGCGGCCATGGCCGGCGCATTGGGGGTTCGGCTGTCAGGGCCAAGGATTTATACCGACCGCGTGGCCGAAGAACCTTGGGTCAACGGGGGCTGCCCTGACCCCCTGCCGCAAGATCTGGCGCGCGGATTGCTGATTTATCGCCGGGCGATGTGGGCGCTGGGGATTGGCCTTGGGCTTTTGGCCCTGTGGGGGGGGCTGGTGGCATGAGCCGCGATCACGGCGGGGATATGGACCGCGCGATGGCCCGGTTTGGCGGCGCGCCCGGCGGGTGGATCGATCTGTCAACCGGGATCAACCGCCAGCCCTATCCGGTGCCGGATTTGCCCGCGCGCCTGTGGGCGGACCTGCCGCGCGACGCCGATCAATTGGGGCTGCGGGCGGCGGCGGCCGGGCTTTACGGGGTGCCGCAGGATCAGATTTTGCCGGTGGCGGGCGCGCAGGCCGCCATTCAGCTGTATCCTCGGCTGGGGCAGCCGGGCCGGGCGCGGGTTTTGGGGCCAACCTATAACGAACATGCCGGATCGCTGTCGGCGCAAGGCTGGCATGTCCAGACGGTTTTTGATCCGGCCGATCTGGCCGGGGCCGATCTGGCCGTTGTGGTGAACCCCAACAATCCAGATGGGCGGCACTGGACGGGCGCGGATCTGCGCGCCTTGGCCCAAAAGGTCGGGCGTCTGATCGTGGACGAAAGCTTTGCCGACCCGGTGCCCGAGCGGTCGGTGGCGGCCCATGCCGGGCAGAACGGGATGATCGTGCTGCGGTCTTTTGGCAAGTTCTGGGGCTTGGCGGGGGTGCGGTTGGGCTTCGTTTTGGCATCACAAGCCGATGTGGCGCAGATCGCCGGCCTGTCTGGCCCTTGGGCGGTCTCGGGGCCGGCCTGTGCCATTGGGGCGGCGGCGCTGGCCGACCGCGATTGGCGGGCGGCCACGATCGCGCGGCTTTGCGCCGAAGCGCAGCGGCTTGACGCCATGGCAGGGGCGGCGGGTTGGACGCTGGTGGGCGGCACAGCCTTGTTTCGCACCTATGCCACGCCGGATGCCGAGGCGGCGCAAGACCATCTGGCCCGCGCGCAGATCTGGTCGCGGATTTTCCCCTATTCGGCCCGTTGGATCAGGCTTGGCCTGCCCGGATCCCCGGTAGAATGGGACCGTTTGGGCAGGGCCTTGTCCGACTAACGCGCCAGCGCCAAAAGACCGGACACATCCAGATGCGCCTCGACATGGGCGGCCAGAGCGTCAAGCGCGGCTTCAACCCCGGCGCCATAGCCAAGGCCCGAACGCGCCACGCCCAAACCGGCAAGATAGGCACTGCGGAAATCATCGGCGGCGAACAGGCCGTGAAGATAGGTCCCTTCGACCCGGCCTTGCGCGCCGACCGCGCCTTCGGGGCGCCCCTGAAGGTCGGCAAAGGGCCGCGCCCGGTCGGGCCCTTCGGTAACCCCGATGTGAATTTCATAGCCCTGTACGGCCAGCCCGCTGGCCAGATGCACCGCGTCTGACAGCGTCAGCCGTTTGTCGGACTGCATATGCGTGACGACATCCAGAAACCCCAGACCCCGGTCGCTGCCCGGCGTGCCTTCAAGGCCGTCCGGGTCTGACACCTCTTGGCCAAGCATCTGATAGCCGCCGCAAATTCCCAAGATGCGCCCGCCGCGCCGATGATGGGCGGTCAAATCAATGTCCCAGCCTTGCGCGCGCACAAAGGCCAGATCGCCCCGTGTCGATTTTGACCCCGGGATGATCACAAGGGCCGCATCGCCGGGAATGGCCTGCCCCGGCCGCACCATCACCATCTCCACCCCCGGTTCGGCCGCCAAAGGATCAAGATCGTCGAAATTCGCGATCCGCGAGAGTTGCAGACAGGCGATTTTCACCGCGCCCACCCGGCGCGGGCCGCTGGCGATGTCCAAGGCGTCTTCGGCTGGCAGGCGGTGGGCCTGATCGAACCAAGGCAAGACCCCAAAACCCGCCCAACCCGTACGGCCGATGATTTGGGCATAGCCGTCATCGAACAGGCGCGGATCGCCGCGAAACTTGTTGATCAAAAAGCCGGCCACCATGGCGGCATCACCCGGTTCCAACACCGATTGCGTGCCTACGATCTGCGCGATGACCCCGCCGCGATCAATATCACCGACCAGAACGACAGGAACATCTGCCGCCCGGGCAAAGCCCATGTTGGCGATATCGCCGGCGCGCAGGTTAATTTCGGCCGGGCTGCCGGCGCCTTCGACCAAAACGAGATCGGCGCGGGCGCGCAGGCGGGCAAAGCTGTCTTGCACCGGGGCCATCAGGCTGGGCTTTAGCCGGGCATAGTCGCGCGCCTTGACCGTGGCCAGACGTTTGCCCTGCACGATCACCTGACTGCCCATCTCGGATTCAGGTTTTAGAAGGATCGGATTCATGTCGGTGATCGGATCCATCCCGCAGGCCAGCGCTTGCAGGGCCTGCGCGCGGCCAATTTCGCCGCCGTCGGCCGTCACGGCCGCGTTGTTGGACATGTTTTGCGGTTTGAACGGCAGCACCGACAGGCCGCGCAGTTTGGCCGCGCGGCACAAACCGGCCACCAACATGGATTTCCCCACATTGGACCCGCAGCCTTGAATCATCAGTGCCTTGCCCATTTGCCCCCCAAGGCGTTCAGAATTCTTAGAATTCCACCCCGGGTTGGCCTTTGATGCCCGACCGGAAGGGATGTTTGATCAGCGTCATCTCGGTCACCAGATCTGCAATCTCGATCAGGTCATCCTTGGCGTTGCGGCCCGTCAGAACCACGTGGGTCAGGGGCGGTTTTTCGGTGGTCAGAAATTCCACCACCTCGGCCACATCCAGATAATCATAGCGCAGGGCGATGTTGATTTCGTCCAGAAGAACAAAGCGCACGGTTTCGTCGCGGATCAGTTCCTTGGCTTTTTCCCAGCCCGCCTTGGCGGCGGCGATATCGCGGGTCTTGTCCTGCGTTTCCCAAGTAAATCCTTCGCCCATGGCGAAGAACTGGCACATGTCACCGAAATTCTCGGTCAACAGGCGCCGCTCTCCGGTGTCCCAAGCGCCTTTGATGAACTGCACCACCGCCGAGGGCATGCCATGCGCGATGCAGCGCAAGATCATGCCAAACCCGGAGGAGGATTTGCCCTTGCCCGCGCCGGTGTGCACGATGATCAGGCCCTTCTCGCCCGATTTGGTGGCCATGATCTTGTCACGCGCCGCCTTTTTCTTGGCCATCTTGGCTGAATGGCGCGCATCGTCGGCCGCTGTGGTTGCCTCTGACAGATCTTCCGAAGGGTCAACCGAGGGTTCCGCAGACGGGTCTGGGGGCAGGTCGGACATCGGGGGTTTTGTCTGGTCGCTCATCTGGCAGCCTTTCACGGGGAAGGGTCAAGCTACGGCGGGCGGGCGGCAATGGGAAGACCCTGCACGGCATCTTGACCACCGAAACCGACGGGCTTTGTCGCCCGTGCACCAGAAGAGTCGGATTCGCACCCCAAAGTGGCGCGGCTTTCCTTGACTCTTGGGCGCAATTGCCCCCAATGAACGCCTGTTGGTTCCTGCCCTTCACGGGGCAGGCGAAGAGGGAATGACCCGGGGCAACCCCAAGGTCAGCCGCCCCCGCGACCGTGACCGGAGAGGCCCCAATGCCACTGGCGAAAGCTTGGGAAGGTGGGGGCCACGGGGCCGAAAGGCGCCACTCTGCAAGCCGGGAGACCTGCCAACATGTGGAACTGTATGGGCGGACGGGGTGATCCGCGACCATCAGGCGACAGGGCGTTGCCCTGTTACCTTGTTGGCGCATGGCCCCTTTGCCTTTGAAAGGCTTGGAATGGCGGCTGTCCTTCACGTCTGTATGACCTGCAAAGCGGGCCAGCCCCTGCCCGAGGGTGCGCCCGCGCCGGGGGCGCAGCTTTATGCGGCGCTGTGCGCGCAAGGCGCGCCTTTGGGCGTTCGCATTCAGCCCGTAGACTGCCTGTCAGCCTGCGATCACGGCTGCAACGTGGCGCTGACGCAGCCCGGCGGCTGGTCTTATGTTTACGGCCGCCTTGGCCTTCCTGACGTGCCCGAAATCCTGCGCGGGGCGGCGGCCTATGCGGCCAATGCCGACGGCATCGTGCCTTGGCGCGAACGCCCCGTGATCTTTCGCAAACAATCCATCGCCCGCATCCCCCCCCTGACCGCCCCATCGGAGAGCCAGACATGACCGACCTGACCAAGATTCCCGTTACCGTGATCACGGGCTTTCTGGGCGCTGGAAAGACCACGCTGATCCGCCATTTGATGGCCAATCCGCAAGGCAAGCGGCTGGCCATTCTGGTCAATGAATTTGGCACTGTGGGCGTGGATGGCGACATCTTGAAATCCTGCGCCGATGCCAATTGCCCGGTGGAAAACATCGTGGAATTGGCCAACGGCTGCATCTGTTGCACCGTGGCTGACGATTTCATTCCCACCATCGAGGCGCTGATGGCCCTGCCCACGCGCCCCGATCACATCATCATCGAAACCTCTGGTCTGGCCCTGCCCAAACCGCTGCTCAAGGCCTTTGACTGGCCCGCGATCCGCTCTCGGATCACGGTTGACGGTGTGGTGACATTGGCTGACGCCGAGGCGGTGGCCGCCGGCCGGTTTGCCCCCAACCCCGAGGCGATGGGCGAAAGCGATCATGAAACCCCGCTGTCCGAAGTGTTCGAAGATCAGATCGCCTGCGCCGATATCGTATTGATGTCCAAGGCGGATCTGGCCGGAGAGGCCGGTCTGGCGACGGCCCGCGCGCTGATCGAAGCCGAAACGCCGCGCAAGTTGCCGATTTTGGCCATGACCGATGGGATCATCGATCCGCGTGTCATTCTGGGCCTGATGGCGGCGGCCGAAGATGATATCGCGGCGCGTCCCAGCCACCATGACGGCCATGATGACCACGAACACGACGATTTCAATTCGGTTGTCATCGACCTGCCGGAAGTCGCCTCGCCCGAGGGGCTGGTTCTGGCTGTGCAACGTCTTGCGCGCGAACAAGAGATCTTGCGCGTCAAGGGCTATGTCGCGGTGGCCGGAAAGCCGATGCGGCTGTTGCTGCAGGCGGTGGGAGAGCGGGTGCGTCATCAGTTCGATCGGCCTTGGGGGGCGACGCCGCGCACCACGCGGCTGGTTGTGATTGCGGAACATCACAACATCGACATTGAGGCCATTCGCACCGTTCTGCTGTCTGGGGTCGAGGCCTGAGGTGACCGCACTCTTTGCCCCCCCTTGCCTTTGCACCGCCTGGACCGGCACCGCCGGGTTCAGACGGCTGCGCGGGCAAAAGGGCGGCTGACATGCATATTTTGTTCACCGAAAGTCATGGTCTGGACGAACAGGCGCAGGCCTATGATCTGGCGCAAGACCCGGCAGATCTGATTGTCCTGTCCTTTTCCGACAGCGATCTGGGCGCGTTTGACGCCGGATGGAAACGGGCCAAGGGCGGGTTGCCGTCGGTGCGTCTGGCCAATCTGATGGCGCTGAAACATCCGCTGTCGGTGGATCTTTGGGCCGAAAAGACCTTGCCCGGCACCCGCGCCATTCTGGTGCGCCTGATTGGCGGCGAGGCGTATTGGGCCTATGGTTTGGCCACGTTGCAAGATCTGGCGCGGCGCCAAGGAATTGCCTTGGCCGTGCTGCCAGCCGATGGGCGGGCTGATCCGCGGCTGGATGAATTGTCGACGCTGCCCGTGTCGACGCTGCGCAGGCTTCAGGCGCTGTGCGATGCCGGGGGCGCCGTTGCGGCGCAGGCGGCGCTGGCGCAACTGGCGCTGGCGGCCGGTATTTACGCCGGACCGGTGCTGGGCGAAAAGACCGTGCCGGACATGGGGTTTTACGATCCTGATCTGGGGGTGGTCGGCGCGCAAGACCTGCCCGGGTCGGTCCTTGTGACCTTTTACAGATCCTATCTGACCGCGGCTGATACCGCGCCCATCGATGCCTTGATCCGGGCCTTTCGGGCGGCGGGCCAGCCGGCGATTGGCGCATTTGCCCCCTCGCTCAAGGCGCCGGGGGTTTCGCACTGGCTGGCCGAGGCGATGGCGCGTGGCGCGCCCTGCGCTGTCGTCAATGCCACCGCCTTTTCGGCGCGCGATTCCCAAGGGGCCACGCCGTTTGACGGCGCGCCTTGCCCGGTGTTTCAAGTGGCGCTGTCGACGGCCCGGCGCCTTGATTGGGCCGCCTCGAACCGGGGGCTGTCGCCCGCCGATCTGGCCATGCATGTCGCCCTGCCCGAGGTGGACGGCCGGCTGTTTGCCGGTCTTGCCAGTTTCAAATCGCCCGGAAAGCGCGACCCTGATCTGCAGTTTTCGCGGTTTTCGCACCGGGCCGATGCCGAGCGGATCGCCGCCATCGTGGCGCGGGTGCGCGCTTGGCTGCGCTTGTCTGTCACCGCGCCCGCCGACAAGACCCTGGCCATTGTTCTGTCAAGCTATCCGGGCAAAGAGCATCAATTGGCGCATGCCGTGGGCCTTGATGCCATGGCCTCGACGGAGACGCTGCTGACCGATCTGGCGCGGGCGGGCTATGATGTCTCGTCGGTGCCCGATCTTGCGGGCAGGTTGGGGGCCAGCCGCATGAGCTGGCCGCTGGACGCCTATCAGCGGGCCTTGGCGCAGGTGCCCCCCGCCTTGCAAGCGGCCCTTGCCGCGGTTTGGGGCCCGCCAGAGGCTGATGGCGCCCTGCGCGGCGGTGCGTTTCACTTTACCGCCCTGCAGTGCGGCCATGCCTTGATCGCGGCGCAGCCAGACAGGGGAAATTCCGCGACCCGGGCGGATGAATATCATGATATCAGCCGCGTGCCCTGTCATTCCTACGTCGCCTTTTATCTTTGGCTTCAATCGCTTGGCATTCATGCGCTGGTCCACATGGGGGCGCATGGCACGCTGGAATGGTTGCCGGGAAAATCTGTCGCGCTGTCGCCAGAGTGCTGGCCAGAGGTTCTGACAAAGTCGCTGCCGGTCATCTATCCTTTTATCGTCAACGATCCGGGCGAAGCGGCGCAGGCCAAGCGGCGCGTTGGCGCGTTGACCCTTGGCCATTTGCCGCCGCCTCTGGTCGCGTCGGCTGTGCCTGAGGCGCTGCTGCGTCTGGAACGCCTTTTGGATGAATATTCCACCGCCGATGGATTGGACCCCGGCCGCCGCGACCGCCTGATCACGGCGATCCGCGAAGAGGCCGACGCGTCGGGTGTGGCGGCCGATCTGGGCATTCCCGCCACGGCCAGCCCCGCCGAAGCCATCACGCGGATTGATCGGTTTGTCTGCGACATCAAGGAAAGCCAATACGGCGACGGTTTGCATATCTACGGCGCGGGGGCCTGCGCCGCGCAAGAGCGGGCCGGGCTTTTGGCGGCGCTGGCGGGGGCGCATGTGCGCCCGGGGCCTGCGGGCTCTCCCAATCGGGGGCGCAGCGATGTTTTGCCGACCGGGCGCAACTTGTATTCGGTTGATCCGCGCGCTGTGCCGTCCAAGGGCGCGCATGCCCGGGGCGTGACCATGGCCGAAGAACTGATCCGCCGCCATTTGCAGGACCAAGGCGACTATCCGCGCGGGTTGGTGGTGGATTTATGGGGGTCGGCCACCATGCGCACCAGCGGCGAGGATTTTGCCATGGCGCTGCATCTGGCCGGTCTGGCGCCGACCTGGGACGAAGGATCGGGCCGTGTATCTGGTTTTGACGTGCTGCCGCTGGCGGTTTTGGCGCGGCCGCGCATTGACGTGACGCTGCGCGTGTCTGGGCTGTTTCGCGATATCTTCCCCGGGCTGGCGGCCCTGTTTGAAAGTGGCATCGCCGCCCTGACGCGGCGCGAGGAGGCGGGCGAGGACAATCCTTATCTGGCGGGCGGCGCGCGGGTTTATGCGCCCGAACCGGGCCAATATGGCCTTGGCATGGGCAGGGCGCTGGAATCCTTTACCGATGAGGCGCGGGCTGCCGCTGGTGAAGCCTGGCTTTCGGCGTCAAGCTGGGCGTTTGGGACCGATGGCGAATTGCGCGCCGACCGCGACGGGATCGAGGCGCGCCTGAGGGGGGCCGATACCTTCTTGCATGCCCAAGACCTGCCGGAAACCGATGTCTTGATGGCGGCCGATTATGCCGCCCATGAAGCCGGCTTTGCGGCGGCCATGGCCCATGTGGGGGCGGCTGCCCCGACGCTGTATCATCTTGACGCGACCCGGCCCGAGGCGCTGCGCCTGCGCACCTTGCCCGAAGAGATCGCGCGGGTGGTGCGTGCGCGCGCGGCCAATCCGGCCTGGGCCGATGGCATGATGCGGCACGGCTTTCGCGGCGGGGCCGAGATTGCCGCGACCTTGGATCATATGGCGGCCTTTGCCCATCTGGCGCAGGCGGTTCCGGCGCATCTGTTTGATCTGTACCATGACAGCACCCTTGGCCGTGAAGAGGTGCGCGCCTTTCTGGCCGATCAGAACCCGGGCGCTTTGGCGGCCATGGAAGAGATGTTTCGCAAATTGGCCGAGGCGGGTCTTTGGGCCACGCGGCGCAATTCGATCGCGGCGGCCATGGCGGGGGAACGGCTATGAGCTTTGAGGTCAAAGGATGGTGCCCCGGCGCTTTGCGGCCCATGGCCTCGGGGGATGGTTTGGTCGTGCGGGTCCGTCTGCCCTTGGGCATGATGACGCCAGCCCAGGCCCGGGGGCTTGCGGATGCCGCGCAGCGGTATGGCAATGGCCAGATGGAGGTATCGAACCGCGGCAACCTGCAGCTGCGCGGCGTGAGCGATGACAGTCATCGCCCGCTTTTGGCGGATCTGGCCGCGCTGGGGGTTCTGGATGCGGATCTGGCGCTGGAATCGCGCCGCAATATCCTGATCTCTCCGCTGTGGCAGTCTGGCGATGGCACGGTCGATCTGGCGCAGGCCTTACAGGCCCGGCTGATGGATTTGCCCGACCTGCCCGGCAAATTCGGCCATGTCATCGACATCGGATTGCACCGGGTTCTGGCCGAGGCCCCGGGCGATATCCGGGTGGAGCGGGGCCTGTCGGGCGGGTTGATCTTGCGGGCGGATGGGGCTGATCTGGGGCAACCTGTCAGCGCAGACGGGGCCATTTCGGCCCTGATCGACTTGGCCGAATGGTTCGTGGCCAGCGGGGGTGTCGCCATGGGCCGAGGCCGCATGCGCGCCCTTGTGGCCCGCCTTGGGCCGCCGCCCTTGGCGCGCGAGTTGCCCGTTGCCGCCGCGCCGCGCCCGGCCCCGGGCCAAACGGCGCAGGGCCTTCTGGCAGGCTTCGAATTTGGGTCATTTGCGGCGCAGACGCTGCTGGCGCTGTCTCATCTGGGCCGCCCCTTGCGCATGACGCCTTGGCGGATGCTGCTGATTGGCGGTCTGTCCGATCCCTTGGCGCTGGCGGATGTGCCGGGTCTGATCACCGATCCGGACGATCCGCTGTTGGCCGTTCGGGCCTGCCCGGGCGCGCCGTTTTGCCCGCAAGCCTTGGCCCCGACGCGCGATCTGGCGCGTGCCTTGGCGCCGATGGTTTGCGCGGGACAGATCGTGCATGTCTCGGGCTGTGCCAAGGGCTGCGCGCATCCCTTGGCTGCCGATGTCACCTTAGTCGCAGGTCCGGGCGGCTTTGCCACGGGTCTGGCCTGCGCTGCGCCCGATGTCTTTGGCCCCGCGAGGTCTGCGCAAGCGATTTTGCACGAACCGACCCTTTTTGTCCAAAGCGGAGCTGTCTGATGCCTCATCTGTATGAAAAAGACGGTGCCGCGATTTATCTGGCCAGTTTCGCCACCATCCGGGCCGAGGCAGACTTGGCCCGCTTTACCCCCGAAGAAGAAGTTGTTGTTGTGCGCATGATTCATGCGGCAGGGATGGTGGGGCTTGAGGCACATGTGCAATTCACCCCCGGCATGGCCATTGCCGCCCGGGCCGCGCTTGAATCGGGCGCGCCGATCTTGTGCGATGTGCGCATGGTGTCGGAAGGGATCACCCGGCCGCGTCTTCCTGCGGCAAACGAGATTATCTGCACCTTGCAAGATCCCGCCGTTGCGGGGCTGGCCCGGCAGATGGAAAATACCCGCTCGGCCGCGGCGGTGGAACTGTGGCGGCCTTATCTTGCAGGGGCCGTAGTGGCCATCGGAAATGCCCCCACTGCGCTGTTTCACCTTTTGAACATGCTGGAAGATCCGGCCTGCCCCCGCCCGGCCGCCATCATCGGCTGTCCGGTTGGATTTATCGGCGCGGCCGAATCCAAGGCGGCGCTGATGCAGGCGGCCCCGGTGCCCGCGATGGTGGTCGCCGGGCGACTGGGCGGATCGGCCATCACGGTCGCGGCGATCAACGCCCTTGCCAGTCGGAAGGAATAAAGATGGGCCGCATCATCTGCGCGGGTCTTGGCCCCGGCGACCCGGATCTGATCTCGGTCAAATCCGACCGGGTGGTGCGCGGGGCGCGGCATGTCGCCTATTTCCGCAAACCGGGACGGCGCGGCATGGCGCGGCAAATCGTCGAAGGGATGCTGCGCGCGGATGTGTGCGAATACGCCATGGAATATCCCGTCACGACGGAACTGCCCTTTGACAGCCCCGACTACATTGATCAACTCGCCCGATTTTACGACGACTGGGCTGATCGTTTGGCCGCGTTGGCCCTTGCCGAGGATGTGGTGGTTCTGTGCGAAGGCGATCCGTTCCTGTATGGCTCTTTTCAGCATATCTGGTCGCGCTTGCGGCACCGCGCCGAGGTAGAGGTGATTGCCGGCATTCCGGGGATGGTGGGGTGCTGGAACAGCGCGGGCCAGCCGATCACCTGGGGCGATGATATCTTGACCGTTTTGGCGGGGACCCTGCCGGAAGAGGAATTGCGCGAACAGATGGTGCGGTCTGACGCCTTGGTCATCATGAAGACGGGGCGCAATCTGCCCAAGGTAGCGCGGGCCTTGCGGGCGGTGGGGCGGCTGGAGGATGCGGTTCTGGTCGAGCGCGGCACCATGAGCGGCGAGCGGATCCGGCCCTTGGCCGAGGTGGATGCCGCAGATTGCCCGTATTTCGCGATCGTGCTGGTCCATGGCCAAGGTCGGCGGCCCGAAGTGGGGGGCAGCGAATGACGGGCTGGGTCTGTGTGGTGGGTCTTGGGCCGGGGGATGACGGCCTTGTCACCGATCAGGTGCGCGCGGCCTTGGCCGAGGCGAGCGATGTGATTGGGTATATTCCCTATGTGGCCCGTATCGCCCCGCGTGACGGCTTGACGCTGCACGCGTCGGACAACCGGGTGGAACTGGACCGGGCCACGCAGGCGCTGGATCTGGCCTTGGCGGGGCACCGGGTGGTTGTGGTCTCCTCGGGGGATCCGGGGGTTTTTGCCATGGCTTCTGCCGTGTTCGAGGCCTGCGAAGGCCGAAGTGTTCTTCCCCAGATCAAGGTGCTGCCCGGCATCACCGCGATGTTGGCCGCGGCGGCCAGCGCGGGCGCACCTTTGGGTCATGATTTCTGCGCAATCAACCTGTCGGACAATCTCAAACCGTTCGAGATGATCGAAAAGCGCGTGCGTCTGGCCGCCGAGGCCGATTTTGCAATGGCGTTTTACAACCCCCGATCGGCCAGCCGGCCCGATGGGTTCGGCCGCATTCTTTCCGTCTTGCGGGCCAGCTGTGCGCCGGAACGGCTTATCCTGTTTGCGCGCAACGTCACCTTGCCCGATCAGCGGATCGTGACGGTTGCGCTGCGCGATGCGGCCGAGGATATGGCGGATATGCGCACGGTGGTGATCGTTGGCAATTCCGCCACGCGGCGCGTGGGCCCCTATGTCTATAGCCCAAGGCGCGCGGGATGATCGCGCAGCCAGATCATCACCTCGTCCACCGTTTCGGCGCGCGGTCGGGCGGGCAGCGCGGGGCGTTCGGCCAGCCAGACCGGCAGGCCCAAAGCGCGGGCTGCGTCAAGTTTGGCGCGCGCCGCGCCGCCGCCGGCATTTTTGGCAATGACCAGTTCTGTGCCATGGGCCTGCATCAACGCCAGATCCCCCGCGGTGGTAAAGGGGCCCTTGGACACAACGATCTGGCAGTTGGGCAGGGGCAAATTGCCCGGCGCATCGACCAGACGCAGCAGATAGTGATGGTGGGGACGGTCCGAAAAATCGGACAGGTTCTGCCGTCCGATGGCCAGAAAGACACGCGTGACTTTGTGGGGCAGGGCCTGTGCCATGGCCGGAATGTCGGTGAAAAACCGCCACTGATCGCCCGGCCCTGCAACCCAAGGCGCCCGTTCCAGCGCGATCAGCGGCAAGGCCAGGGCCTTGGCGGCCGCGACGGCATTGCGGCTCATCTGGGCGGCGAAGGGATGGGTGGCGTCAATCACATGGGTGATGGCCTGCCCTTGAAGATAGGCGATCAAGCCCGCCACCCCGCCAAAGCCGCCCACACGGTGCGGCAGCGGCGGCAGGTTTGGCCCTTCCGTACGCCCGGCGATGGAATAGACAGCATAGCATGTGGCCTGCGCCAAAGCCTCGCCCAGACGCATGGCATCGGCGGTGCCGCCCAGCAACAAGATCTTGGGAGGGCGCATCATGGCTGAGATGTGGCTTTCGATCATTGGTCTGGGCGAAGATGGACTGGAAGGGCTGACAGATGCAAGCCGCGCCGCGCTGTTGGCCGCCGAGGTGATCGTTGGCGGGCCGCGGCATCTGGCCTTGGTGGGGGCGGGCGGCCGGGGTATGGTCTGGCCGGTGCCTTTCGATGTGGCGCCGGTGCTGGCGCTGCGGGGCCGCCCGGTGGTGGTTTTGGCCAGCGGCGATCCGTTCTGGCATGGGGCGGGGGGCAGTTTGACGGCGCTGCTTGCGCCGGGCGAATGGCGCTGCTTTGCCGGGGCTTCGGTTGTCTCGCTGGCCGCCGCGCATCTGGGTTGGCGTCTGGAAGAGGTGACAAGCCTTGGCCTTCACGCCGCCCCCATCGCGCGGTTGCGCCATTATCTGGCCCCGAATGCCCGGCTGATTATCACCCTTAGCGGCGGGGCGGCGGTGGCGGCCTGTGCGCAGTGGCTGACGGGGCAGGGATTGGGTGCCACGCAGCTTTGGGTGATGGAATCCTTGGGCGGACCGGGCCAAAGGGTGCGCCGTGCCAGCGCCGCAAGCTTTGATCTGCCCGATGTCGGCCCCTTGGTGACGCTGGCCTTGCAGGCCCCGCCGAAAGGGCCCTTTCTGCCCGGGGCGCCGGGCCGGCCAGAGGCTCTTTTTGCCCATGACGGACAGATCACGAAATCCCCGGTCCGCGCGGTTACCCTTGCGGCGCTGGCACCGAGCGCTGGCGCGCTGCTGTGGGATTTGGGGGCCGGATCTGGGTCTGTCTCGGTGGAATGGTGCCTGGCCGGAGGCCGCGCCATCGCGGTCGAGGCGCGGCAGGATCGGCTGAGCAACATTCAAGCCAATATCGACCGCTTTGGCCTGTCGGGGCAGATGCAGGCGATTTTGAGCCGCCTGCCCGACGCGATCATCGGTCTTGAGGTGCCAGAAGCAGTCTTTGTCGGTGGTGGGTTTTCGGCTGATCTGATGGACCGGCTGACCGCCTTGCCCAAGGGCACGCGTCTGGTGGTCAACACGGTGACATTGGAGACAGAGGCGCTTGTCGTTGACTTGCAGGCCCGCCTTGGCGGCAGTTTGATGCGCATGGATTTTGCGGTGGCAGAACCTTTGGGCAGGCTGCGCGGCTGGCAGGCCGCACGGCCCGTTGTGCAATGGTCGGTGGTGCTGTGATGGATCTGGTCAAACCTCGGGTTGCGGGATTTGGTTTGCGGGCGGGTGCTGGGTTGGCCAGCCTGCGCGCCGCGTTGGATTTGGCCGCCTTCGGACCGCTGAGTGCGATTGCGACCATCCCCGAGCGGGCCGATACGCTGCGGCCCTTGGCCCAAGAACTGGGTTTGCCGCTGCGCATCGTCCGGGTGCAAGGTGTGGTGACGCCCACCCAATCGACACGGGTTCAGGCCCGGTTTGGAACCGGATCCGTCGCCGAAGCGGCAGCGCTTGTGGCGGCAGGGCGGGGGGCCGTTGTGGTGGTCAAACGCGTGGCTTCGGCCGATGGAATGGCCACTTGCGCGGTGGCAGAAGGAGACGGGACATGACGGTTCACTTTATCGGCGCAGGCCCCGGCGCGCCCGATCTGTTAACACTGCGCGGCCGCGATCTGATTGCGGGCAGCCCGGTGTGCCTTTACGCCGGATCCTTGGTGCCCGAGGGGATTTTGGCCCATTGCCCCAAAGATGCACGCATCGTGAACACCGCGCCCCTGTCTTTGGACGAGATCATGGCTGAAATTTCTGCGGCCCATGCCGCGGGCCAAGATGTGGCGCGTCTTCATTCGGGGGATCTGTCGGTTTGGTCCGCCATGGGCGAGCAGCTGCGCCGTCTGCGGGCCTTGGGGATCCCGTTTGATGTGACGCCCGGGGTCCCCTCTTTCGCTGCGGCCGCCGCAGCGCTTGAGGCCGAGTTGACCTTGCCGGGCCTGTGCCAATCGGTTGTGCTGACGCGCACATCGGGCCGGGCCACCGCGATGCCGCCGACGGAAAATCTGGCTGCCTTTGCCGCAACGGGCGCGGTTCTTGCGATCCATCTGTCGATTCATATTCTGGACAAGGTTCTGTCCGATCTGATGCCGCATTACGGCGCTTCGTGCCCGGTTGCCGTGGTCTGGCGGGCCTCGTGGCCCGATCAGCGCATTGTGCGGGCAACCTTGGGAACGCTGGAACACGCGCTTGCCGGCGAGATGGAGCGGACGGCCCTGATCCTTGTGGGGCGCACGCTGGGCGCCGAAGGCTTTGACGAAAGCCGTCTTTATGCCGGGGATTATGATCGCCGCTATCGTCCGGTGGGCACCGATCCGCGCTTTCCGGACAGCCAATGACGGGCGGCTTGATCATATCGGCGCCGGCCTCGGGCACGGGCAAGACCACGGTGACGCTGGGTCTGGCCCGCGCCTTTGTTAATGCGGGCAGACGCGTTCAGTGTTTCAAATCCGGGCCCGATTATATTGACCCGGCGTTTCACGCCGCCGCATCGCGCCGCAGATCGGTCAATCTGGACACCTGGGCCATGGGCCCCGCGCAGATCGCCGACCTGATCGGGCAAGCCGGGCAGAATGATCTGATCCTTGCCGAAGGGTCGATGGGGCTGTTTGACGGTGTCGCGATTCCGGGCGAGGCGGGCAACGGATCAAGCGCCGATCTTTCGGCCTTGACCGGCTGGCCTGTGGTCGTGGTGCTGGATTGTGCCGGGCAGGCCCAAACTGCGGCGGCTGTGGCGCGCGGGCTGATCGGCTTTCGTGCCGGGGTTGACGTGGCGGGGGTGATCTTGAACCGTATCGCCAGCCCGCGACATGAGGCGCTGGTGCGCCACGGGATGGACGAGGCCGGCGTGCGCGTCTTTGGCGCTTTGCCACGGCTGAAATCCTTGTCCTTGCCCGAACGCCATCTGGGGTTGGTGCAGGCGCAAGAACTGCCCGAATTGGAAAGCTTCATCGCCGAGGCCGCCGAAGTGATCGCTTCGCATGTCGATCTGCACGGTCTTGCCGCGCTTGCCCGGCCTTTGGCAGAGATGGCCCGTCTTGCGCCCCAAGTGCCGCCCCCGGGCCAGCGCATCGCACTGGCCAAGGATGCCGCATTTTCGTTTACCTATCCGCATCTGGTGGACCAGTGGCTTGCCGCAGGCGCAAGCATTCTGCCGTTTTCGCCCTTGGCCGATGAAGCCCCCGATGACAGTGCCGACGCCTGTTGGCTGCCGGGGGGGTACCCCGAACTTCATGCCGGTCTGTTGGCGTCCAACGACCGGTTCCGCGTCGCGATGCAGCGGTTTGCCCAAACCCGGCCGGTGCATGGCGAATGCGGCGGCTACATGGCCATGGGGGCGGGGCTGGTTGATGCCAAGGGGCAGCGGCACCAGATGCTGGGGCTTTTGGGGCTTGAAACCAGTTTTGAAAAGCGGCGCATGCATTTGGGGTATCGCTTGGCCAATCTGCGCGCGGATGCGCTGGGCTTTGCGGCGGGCGCACGTCTGCGCGGGCACGAGTTTCACTATGCCACGATTCTGGCCCAGCCTGACCTGCCCCTTGCCGATGTGGTGGATGCCACAGGCAGCAGCGTGGCCGAAACAGGATCTCGCCGCGACCAGGCCAGCGGTACCTTCTTTCATTTGATCGCAAAGGCACAGGCATGAGCGGATTTGTCAGCTTCGTCTCCTCCGGTCCGGGGGATCCGGAACTTTTGACGTTGAAGGCGGTGGCGCGCCTGAAGGCGGCCGACGCGGTTTTGTTCGATGACCTGTCCTCGGGGCCCATTCTGGCCCATGCCCGCCCGGGGGCCGATCTGGTTGGCGTGGGAAAGCGCGCTGGCCGGCCCAGCCCAAAGCAGGATCATGTCAGCCGCCTGTTGGTCGATTATGCCCAGACCGGCGCCAAGGTGGTGCGGCTGAAATCGGGCGACAGCGGCATTTTCGGCCGTTTGGAAGAAGAGATTGTGGCCCTGCAAGACGCGGGAATAGGCTATGAAATCATTCCCGGTGTGCCGGCCGCCTGTGCAGCCGCGGCCGCTGCAGGCATTCCCTTGACGCGGCGATTGACCGCGCGGCGCGTGCAATTTGTGACCGGGGCCGACGTGACGGGCCAATTGCCCGAAGACTTGAACATGGCGGCCTTGGCCGATCCTTTGGCAACCACGGTCGTCTATATGGGCAAGCGCAGCTTTCCCGCCTTTGCGGCGGCCTTGATTGGGGCCGGATTGCCGCCGACAACCCCTGCCCTTTATGCCGAAGCCGTCGGACATCCGCATCAGCGGCTTGTGCGCGACACGGTATCGGGTCTTGCCGCGCGGATGGCCGATCTGGACAGCCCCGAACCCGCCTTGATCTTGTATGGACCGTTGGCCGGGGGGCAGCCATGAACATCACCCTGTGCCAAAGTTGCGCCCTGGGGCGGGCAGATTTCGCAGATGTCTTGTCGTCTGCCTTGGCGCAGGCAGGTCTGCCAGCGCGTGTCGACGGTACCGAGTGCATGTCTGGCTGTACCCGCCCCTCAACCCTGTCTTTTCGCGCGCCCGGCAAAGTGGCTTATCTGTTCGGTGATCTGACCCCCGCCGATCTGCTGGACCTTTTGACCTTTGCCGCGGCCTACCATGCCTCTTGCGATGGCACATTTGTGGATGCGCGGTTCATGGGGGCGCTGCGCACCAAGGCCATCGCGCGGATCCCGGGGTAGCATTGCCGACACGCGCGTCGGCTTTGACCGAAACATGCCGGATTCAGACTTGACCGCAGGGACGCCTTAGGAAAGAACGAAGGGGCAAGGTGCCTGACCCACGCAAAGTGGAAAGGCTCAAACGGGAATGGGACGGGCCGACCCAATTGGGGGCTTTAATCCCAGCCGCCCCCGCGACTGTAAGCGGCGAGCGGGTGTTCATCAGGCCACTGGATCCGTCAGGGTTTGGGAAGGCGAACACCGCGCGTGACCCGCAGCCAGGAGACCGGCCTCGCGTGACGTAACATCAACACCGTCGGGTGTGACGGTTGGGAGAGAAGAATGACCACGCAGACCAAAACCATTGCCGGGACCAAAGCGCAATCCTTGATTCTGTCGGCCTTGTTTGCCGCAGTCTTGGGCGGCACGATGCTGTTCCTTGCCGGCCACGCACAATCGGCCACCTTGCATGACGCGGCCCATGACGTTCGTCATGCGACCGGGTTCCCCTGCCACTGATTTTCTGACAGATTCATGTTTCAACGCATGCTCGCCAGCGCGCTGATCGCTGGCATTGCAGCGGGGCTTATCGCAGCCCTGCTGCATTTCGCGTTTGTCCAAAAGTTCATTTTACTGGGCGAGCAATATGAAACCGGGGCTTTGATTCACTTTGGTGGATCTGGCACCAAAGAGGGTGAACACAGCCACGAAGCCGCGCCCGCCACCGCAGACCCCGCAGCCGAAGACCCAAAGGCCCCAGAGACGGCGGCCGACGGGCATGACCACGATCATGGCGCTTCCGCCCAAGGGTCTGCAGCCACGCGCAATGCCCTGACCGTGGTCTTTATGGTGATCTTGTATGTCTCTTATGGGTTCCTGTTGGTGGCCGGGTTCGGCATTGCCGAGGCTTTTGGGCGCAAGATCGGTCCAACGGAAGGGATCTTATGGGGCATCGCCGGCTTTGCCGTGTTCCACCTGTCCCCGGCGCTGGGCCTTGCCCCGGAATTGCCGGGCACCATTGCGGCCAAACTTGACCTGCGCCAGATCTGGTGGTGGGCGACCGTGGTCTGCACGGGAACCGGACTTGCCCTGTTGGCCTATGGGCGGCACTGGATTGCATTGCCCTTGGCGGCCGCGCTTTTGGCGCTGCCCCATGTCATCGGCGCACCGCAGGGCGAAGGATATTTCGGTCTGGCCCCTACGGAAGTGGGCGCCATCTTTGCTGCCCGCGTCTTGGGAACGGCCATGGTCGTTTGGGCCTGTTTGGGTTGGTTTGCCGGGGCGGTCTGGGCCCGTGAAGGTGCCCGGTCGTGACGGGCATCGGGGAACCCATCGAACTTTGCTTGATCGGCATCGGCACGGGAAACCCCGACCATCTGACGGCGCAGGCGGCGGCGGCGCTGAACACCAGCGATCTGATCTTGATCCCCCGCAAGGGGCCCGAAAAATCCGATCTGGCCGAAGTGCGCCTGTTGATCTTGTCGCGTGTGTTGACCCATGCCGTTCCCGTGGCCGAATTTGACATGCCCACGCGCGATGCGTCAGGGGGCTATGCCAAGGGCGTGTCAGACTGGCACGATGCCATCGCGGATCAATGGTGCGCGGCGCTGGCGGCGCATGAGGGGCCAAAGGCGCGCGTGGCGCTGATGGTTTGGGGCGACCCCATGCTGTACGACAGCACGCTGCGTATCGCGGCGCGTCTGCCAAAGGTGCGCGTGCGTGTGGTGCCCGGAATCACCTCGATTCAGGCGCTGTGCGCGGCCCATGCCATCGCGCTGAACGAAGTGGCCGAACCGGTGTTGATCACCACCGGGCGGCAACTGCGCGATCACGCCTGGCCCGCGTCCCTGCCCGACAGCATGGTTGTGATGCTGGACGGCGCCTGTTCGTTTCAGCACCTATCGGCCGAAGGCATCGATATCTGGTGGGCGGCCTATGTGGGGATGCCAGAAGAAATCCTGATGTCAGGGCCGCTGAACCGGGTGGCCGCGCAGATCATCGCGGTCCGCGCCGAGGCGCGGGCGCGCCATGGGTGGATCATGGATATCTATCTGCTGCGCCGCCGCGCGGGGATGTTATAAAAAGACGGCCCTTGCGCCTGACAGTTTTGCGGGGCACCTATCGACCTAGATGTCAACTAGAGGGCGAGCATGACCCGAATTCTCATCACAGGAACGGCCGGATTTATTGGCTATCATCTGGCGAAACGGCTGCTTGCCGAGGGTCACGACATTTTGGGATTTGACGGGATGACCCCGTATTACGATGTGCGGCTAAAACAGCGCCGCCATGCAGATCTGTTGCAAAGGGCCGGGTTTCGCGCCGTTGAAGGGATGCTTGAGGATACGGCGCCCTTTGATGCCGCGGCCGACGCGTTTGTGCCGCAGGTGATCGTCCATCTCGCGGCGCAGGCGGGGGTCAGATACTCGCTGGAGGCACCGCGCAGTTATTTGGACAGCAATATCATCGGCACCTTCACAGTGATGGAGGCCGCGCGGCGGCATCAGGTGGCGCATCTGATGATGGCGTCAACCTCCTCGGTCTATGGCGCGAACGAGAAGATGCCCTTTGCCGAGACGGATCAGGCGGACCATCCGCTGACGATCTATGCGGCGACCAAGAAGGCGACGGAAAGCATGGGGCACGCCTATGCGCATCTGTGGAAGATTCCGACGACCATGTTTCGGTTCTTCACGGTCTATGGTCCTTGGGGGCGGCCAGATCTGGCGCTGTTCAAATTCGTGGAGGCGATCTTGGAAGGGCGCGCCATCGATATCTACAATCATGGCGAGATGTTCCGTGATTTCACTTATATTGACGATCTGGTGCGCGCGATTTCCTTGTTGATCCCGGCGGCGCCTGCGTTGGTTGAGGGGCGCGGCGAGGCGATCGCGGGGGACAGCCTGTCACCCAGCGCGCCGTGGAGGGTGGTGAATATCGGCAATTCCCAAAAGGTGCGGCTTTTGGATTTTGTCGAGGCGATCGAGGAGGCTTTGGGGCAAAAGGCGATCCGGAATATGATGCCCATGCAGCGGGGGGACGTTCCGGCGACCTGGGCCGACGCGGGGCTGCTGGAGGCGCTGACGGGCTATCGGCCGCAGACGGACATTCGCGAGGGGGTGGGGCGGTTTGTGGCCTGGTACCGGGACTATTACGGCCGTTGATTGGGGGATGTCCCGAGTCGGGACATTATTTTAGCCCTTTTTTATCAGGGACTTGAGTTTGGATTTTTACCAAATCTTAGAATTTGGCCGCCGCTGGCGGGCGTTGCGGGCGGAGTTGGGTCGAGGAGCAATCTGCCCAATCTTCGACTTTGGCCCATTCACTGCTTGAGGAATTTTGGGGACGAATGGACACGGCTTGGGTCGAACGAACTAGTATATTTCGATGACGGCTTTGAGCCCTAAGCGGTCAGTAGTGCCGCTTTGTAGTCTTTAAAGAAGGAAGTTCTAAAGCACGTTGGCAAAGGTCAAAGACAACAAGCCACGATCGGATGCTTCGCCTCGGCGCATCGGTTCCTTCGCCGCGATAAGCGACAAGGCAATCAATCAAGAACGCCGGTCGTCGAGTTCGGCTTGGTCATCGACGAGGTTGGGGCGCGCATGACGGGTCCGCGCCAAATACCACTTTTTCACCATCAAAAACGCACCGCCCAGAAAGTGCACTAAACCTATGGGAATTGAAAATCCGCCCAAGAAGAAGCTGGAGATAAACACTAACGCGGCCAGCGCCTGAACCCACGGAGTTCCATCCCCCAGCACCAAAATTTCATTGGCTAGAAAACACACTGCCACAGGCACGATCATCATCGTCAGGCCGCGCTTTATCTCACCCATTGGCTTGGCTCACCTCACGCCCCATACGCATTGCTGTGCTTCTCGATGAACAAACCAAATCTATAAGTGATGTCTTTCGGTCGGTCGGTCAAGAAGCAAGGTGTCGCAAGCCCGATGCCAACGTCCGCTTCGTCCGCATAGCAGACCGCCCCAATGGGTCAGAGTGGGCGGGCATGCCTGGCGGCCAGCTCGAAGTTCAGAGCCCGAACTGCTTGATGGCACTGAAATCGAACCATAGGTTGTAAATGTCAGTGGAGCATATATGAATATGGAAATTGTTTTGGGAGCTCTTATCGATTGGCTTCATAAAACTCTGAAAAATTTCCCATTTTTGAAGTGGTGCCTTGTAGTCATAGTTTTTGCTTTTAGCTGGTGGATTGCCTACATTGAGTGGGCGTATTGATATAAAATCTGAACGGCAATAAAGTCCGCCAAGCCGCCGATCATTCGCTGAAAACCCGCGCCCTACCCCTTCAGCCGGAATCGTTGAATCTTTCCTGTCTGCGTCTTCGGCAAAGCCTCGGTGAAGATCACGCGGCGGGGGTATTTATAGGGGGCGATCGTGGCCTTCACGTGCGATTGCAGCGATTTGATCAGATCGTCCGAGGGGCTGTGGCCGGGGGCGAGGACGACGTGCGCCTCAACCAGCATGCCGCGTTCTTCGTCGGGCGCGCCCACGACGGCACATTCGTGCACGGCGGGATGGGCCAGAAGGGCGGCTTCAACCTCGGGCCCGGCGATGTTGTACCCTGATGAGATGATCATGTCGTCCGAGCGGGCGGCAAAGTGAAAGAGGCCCTCGGCGTCTTGCCAAAAGCTGTCGCCGGTCAGGTTCCATCCCTCGCGGACATAGGCGCGTTGGCGATCATCGGCCAGATAGCGGCAGCCGGTGGGGCCGCGCACGGCGAGCCGGCCCACCTGCCCGCGCGGCAGTTCGGCCATCGCCTCATCGACGATGCGCGCTTCGTATCCGGCGACGGGGCGCCCGGTGCTGGCCGGGGCATGGTCGCCAAAGCGATTGGTCACGAAGATATGCAGCATTTCGGTGGCACCGATGCCGTCCAGCATGGGTTTGCCGGTCTTGGCGATCCATTCTTCGTAGACGGGGGCGGGCAGGGTTTCGCCTGCTGAAACCGCCGCCCGCAGCGACGACAGATCGGCCCCCTCGGCCATGGCCTTGAGCATGACGCGGTAGGCGGTGGGGGCGGTGAAACAGATCGTCGCGCGGTAGGTCTGGATGATCTCGATCATATTGGGGGGCGTGGCCTGTTCCAAAAGCGCGGCGGCGGCGCCAAAGCGCAGGGGGAAGATGGCCAAGCCGCCCAATCCGAAGGTGAAGGCCAAAGGCGGCGAGCCGACGAAAACATCTTGCGGGGTGACGTTCAGCACCTCGCGCGCATAGCCATCGGCGATGATCATCAAATCGCGGTGAAAATGCATTGTGGCTTTTGGCGCGCCCGTGGTGCCCGAGGTGAAGCCCAGCAGCGCCACATCATCGCGCCCGGTTTGAACCGCGTCAAAGCGCACGGGTTTGGACAGGGCGACGCGGTCAAGCTCGGCATCGTGGTTGGCTGTGCCGTCAAAGCCCACAACGATTTTCAAGAACCGCGAAGATGCGGCGCAGGTGACGAGATCTTCCATCAAGCGGGTGTCGCAGAGGGCAAGGGTGATTTCCGCCTTGTCGACGATCTGGCCCAGTTCTGCGGCGCGCAGCATGGGCATGGTGTTGACCACCACCGCGCCCGCCTTTGTGGCAGCCAGCCAGCAGGCGACCATGGCCGGATTGTTGGCCGAGCGGATCAAGACCCGGTTGCCCGGTTTGACGCCATAGCTTTCGACCAAGGCATGGGCGATGCGGTTCGACCAATCGGTCAGTTCCTTGTAAGTGCGCGTTCGCCCGTTGCCGATCAGGGCCGTGTTGTCGCCAAAGCCCTTGTCGACCATGCGGTCGGTCAGTTCGACGGCGGCGTTCAGATGATCGGGATAGATGAAATCCCCCATCACAAAGGTCGGAAGCTGATCGGCGGGGGGCAGCCGATCGCGGGTGAAGGTATCGGTATGGGCAGAGGGGCCAAGCATCACGCGACCTGCGCGATGACAGCGGTGGCTTCGATTTCCACCTTGGCGCGGTCTTCGACAAGAGCCACGACCTGCACCAGCGCCATGGCCGGGTAGTGGCGGCCGAGGATCTCTTTGTAGGCGGTGCCCAGCGCCTTGAGGTTGCCCAGATAGTCACGCTTGTCGGTGACATACCATGTCAGGCGGACAAGGTCTTGCGGCTGCGCGCCAGCTTCGGCCAGAATCTCGACGATGGAGCGCAGGGCCTGCGCGGCCTGGCCCACGAAATCATCCGTCTCAAACTCTTGATCGGCGTTCCAGCCGATGATGCCGCCGGTAAAGACCATCCGGCCGCTGGCCGCCACGCCGTTTGCGTATCCGCGGGCGGGTTTCCAATGTTTGGGGTGTAAAATGTCATGGGGCATCTTGGCGTTCCATATACTGGGTCAGTCGGGTGCGCATGTCGTCGGGCCAGGGCGCAGAGTGCAGATCTTGGACCCAAACGAGTGTCAACTGCGCGCGAAGGCGGGTGTCTTGGCCCATGGCTCCTTCGATCTGACAGGTGATGCTGCTGCGGCCAAGGCGGGTAATCTTAAGGGAAAACAATACCTTGTCGCCCAGCCGCGAGGGCGCGATGAAATCGGCCTCGATCCGGGCGGTGGGCACGCCGTTGTGGTGCGGCCCGGTATGCATCTGGGCAAAGGAGCGGCCGACGACATCGGCAAAGAAGTTTTCCACCACCGAGTTCGTCATTTCGAAATAGCGCGGATAAAACACGATTCCGGCCGGGTCGCAGTGGTTGAATTCGATCTGGATCAGGCGTGTGTAGGTCATCCCAGAACGCTCCGCGCGATGATGATGCGCTGGACATCGGAGGCGCCTTCGTAAATCCGCAGCGCGCGGATCTCGCGGTAGAGGCTTTCCACGACGACGCCTTGCCGAACGCCGTCGCCGCCGTGCAGCTGCACCGCCATGTCGATCACCTGTTGGGCGGCTTCTGTGGCATAAAGCTTGGCCATGGCGGCTTCGCGGGTGATGCGGGGGGCGCCCTGATCTTTGGTCCAGGCGGCGCGGTAGATGAGCAGGGCGGCGGCATCGATCTTGAGGGCCATATCGGCCAGATGACCCTGCACCATCTGCAGATCTGACAAAGGCGCGCCCTGAATCTGCCGCGACTGGGTGCGGGCCAAGGCTTCGTCCATGGCGCGGCGGGCAAAGCCAAGCGCGGCGGCCCCGACGGTGGAGCGGAACACATCGAGCACCGCCATCGCCTGTTTGAAGCCTGCGCCCGCCGTACCAATCAGGGAGTCATCGGGCAGATGCACATCGGTGAGACGCAAATGCGCCAGAGGATGGGGTGCGATCACCTCGATCCGGCTGACCACCGAGAGGCCGGGCGCATCGGCGGGCATCAGAAACGCCGAAAGGCCGCGCGCGCCGGGGGCTTCGCCGGTGCGGGCGATGATGACATAGACATCGGCGATCCCGCCATTCGAAATATAGGTCTTCTCGCCGTTCAGTCGCCAGCCGCCCGGCACCTTTTGCGCCGTTGTTGCCGTGTTGGCCACATCCGAGCCTGAGGCGGGTTCTGTCAGGGCAAAGCCGGAAATGGCGGTGCCCGCGCGGGTGCGCGCCAGCCATTCGCGTTGGGCGGGCGTGCCGAACAAGGATACGGCCCCCATGCCAAGCCCCTGCATGGCAAAGGAAAAATCGGCAAGTCCGTCATGGCGGGCCAGTGTTTCGCGGATCAGGCACAGGCTGCGCAGATCCAGACTTTCCCCAAGGTCTGCGCCGGTGTGCCGCAGCCAGCCTGCGGAGCCCAGATTGGCCACGAGCGCGCGGCAGGCGGCATCGACATCGCTGTGGTCCACCGGCAGATGCGCGGCGCACCACACGTCAAGCGCCGCGGCCAGATCGCGGTGCCGGGGGTCGAAAAAGGGCCAATCAAGGAAGGTTCTGTCTGGCATCGTCTGTCCTTAAACATTCCGCGAAAAGGGCGGATTTGCCGTTAATTTCCTGCAAAGACCGGTTTTTCCTTGGCCACGAAGGCCTGATAGGCGCGTTCGAAATCCTGTGTCTGCATGCAGATGGCCTGTGCCTGCGCCTCGGCCTCGATGGCCTGTTCCAGACCCATGGCCCATTCTTGCACCAGTTGCGCCTTTGTCATGGCATGGGCAAAGGTTGGCCCGTCGGCCAGACGCCGGGCCAAGGCCATCGCTTCATCTTCAAGCGTTTCGGGCGCGTGAAGGGCGTTCCAGAATCCCCAACGTTCGCCTTCGGCGGCGGTCATGGTGCGGCCGGTGTACAGCAGTTCTGCCGTGCGGCCCTGACCGATGAGACGCGGCAGCATGGCGCAGGCCCCCATATCGCAGCCCGCAAGGCCGACACGGGTGAACAGGAAGGCGCATTTGGCCTGCGGCGTGGCCAATCGCAGATCGCTGGCCATGGCCAAGATCGCGCCTGCCCCAACGGCCACGCCATCGACCGCGGCGATGATCGGCTTGCCGCAGGTGATCATCGCCTTCACCAGATCGCCCGTCATGCGGGTGAAGGCCAGCAGATCCTTCATCGGTTTGCCGATGAGCGGGCCGATGATGTCATGCACGTCGCCGCCCGAACAGAAGTTTCCCCCGTTGGACGCAAAGACAACCACATCGACATCGCCGGCGGTTGCCAGCGCGCGAAAGGTTTGTGTCAGCTCGGCGTAGCTGTCGAAGGTCAGGGGATTTTTGCGATCGGGTCTGTTAAGCCGGATCACCGCGACCCGGGAATTGACGTGCCACAGAAAATGCTTGGGCGTCAGCCCGGCCAGAAGTGTCATGACTTGCCCATGCGTTTGAGAATGTCGGTCAGCTGATCAAGGTCTGTTTCGCTGACGGTGGCAAAGAGTTTCCCCACTTCCGATTCATGACCGGCGGCGAGGGTTTCAAAGCGGGTCAGGCCTTCGGGGGTCAGGGCGACAAAGACGGTGCGCCGATCTGTCTGCGATTGGGTGCGTTTCACAAGGCCGTCGGTTTCAAGACGGTCCACCACGGCCGTGGCATTGCCGTTGGAGACCAGCAGCATCCGCGACAGCTCGCTCATCGTGATGCCGCTTTGGCGGCGGTAGAGGGCGGCCATGACATCAAAGCGCGGCAAGGTGGTGTCGTGCTGCAAGCGCAGATGTTCGCGCAGATGGTTTTCCGAGGCGCGGGTGACGGCCAAGAGGCGGATCCACATCTTGAGGCGGCGTTTGGACAGATCGCTCATACCTCGCCCCCGGCTATTGTGATGGCTTGGCCGTTGATGCCTTCGGATCCCGGCCCGCACAGCCACAGCGCGGCGGCGGTGACCTCGGATGGCTGGATCAGGCGGTTTTGCGGGTTCATCGCCGCAAGCGCGGCTTTGGACTGATCCAGCGTGCGGCCGGTTTTTGCGGCGATCACGGCGATGGAGTGATCGGTCATTGGCGTGTCCAGAAACCCCGGGCAAAGCGCGTTGACGGTGACGGGCGTTTTGGCGATTTCAAGGGCAAGGGAGCGGGTCAGGCCAATGACGCCGTGTTTGGCGGCGGCGTAGGGGGCCACTTTGGCATAGCCTTTCACACCGGCGGTGGAGGCGATGGAGATCAGGCGGCCCCAGCCCGTCATCTGGGCGAGACCGGCGCGCAAGGTCAGGAAGACGCCGGTCAGATTGACCGCGATCATGGCATTCCACTGGTCAAGGCTGGTGCGCGAGAAGGGGGCGCTGTCGGCCTGTCCGGCATTGGCGATGACGATATCGCAGGGACCGGCCTGAGCGAAGATCGAGGCGACCGACGCCTCATCCGTGACATCGCCCGGGACAGCGCGGATGTTGGCATCGCGCGCGGCCACTTGGGCCAAAGCCTGCGCGCGGCGCCCGGTGATTACGACCTGTGCGCCGGCAGCGGCAAAGCCGAGGGCAAGGTTTTCGCCCGCGCCAGACCCGCCGCCGGTGATCAAGACGGTTTTGCCCGTCAGGCTGTGGGCGGGTTGGGTCATACGCGGATCATCTCTTGTTGGCGTTCGCGCAGGCGTTGGGCCTGATCGCGTCCGGCCAGATAGGGCAGGGGCCAAGGGGTGGCGGTATCGCCCTGCTCGATCGCGGCGTGCAGTGTCCAGTAGGGATCTGCCAGATGGGGGCGGGCCAGACAGACCAGATCGGCGCGGCCGGCCAGAAGGATCTGGTTGATCTGATCGGCCTCGGTGATGTTGCCCACGGCCATGGTGGCCAGGCCCGCCTCGTTCTTGATGCGGTCCGAGAAGGGGGTTTGGAACATCCGGCCATAGATCGGCCGTGCCTGAGGGCTTGTCTGACCGGCCGAGACGTCGATGATATCGGCGCCGGCGCGGGAGAAGGCGCGGGCGATGTCGACAGAGTCGGCGGGGGTGACGCCGTCTGCGCCCATCCAATCGGTGGCGCTGATGCGCACCGACATCGGCTTGGCGGCGGGCCAGACAGCCCGCATGGCGCAAAACACCTCAAGCGGGAAGCGCAGGCGGTTGTCGAGGGAGCCGCCGTAGTCATCGGTGCGGATGTTGGAAATGGGCGAGAGGAACGACGCCAGAAGATAGCCATGGGCGGCGTGAAGTTCGATCATGTCAAAACCGGCCCGCGCGGCCATTTGGGTGGAGGCCACGAATTGCGCGGTCACCTCGGTCATGTCGGCGCGGGTCATGGCGCGGGGGGTCTGGTTGGCGCTGTCCCACGGCAGGGCGCTGGCGCTGATCAAGGGCCAGTTGCCAGAGGCGAGCGGCGCATCGCCCACTTCCCATCCCAGTTGGGTTGACGCTTTTCGGCCCGCGTGGCCGATCTGCATGGCGATCTTGGCGGGGGTTTGGCCGTGGACAAAATCCACCAGACGGCGCCAAGCGGCTTCATGCTCGGGGGCGTAAAGACCGGGGCAGCCGGGGGTGATGCGGCCGTCGGGCGAGATGCAGGTCATTTCGGTGTAGACCAGACCGGCCCCGCCCTTGGCCCGTTCGGCGTAGTGGACAAAGTGCCAATCGGTGGGGCAGCCGTCGATGGCTTTGTACTGCGCCATGGGCGAGACGACGATGCGGTTTTGTAAGGTCATGTCCCGCAGGGTGAAGGGCGCGAACATGGGGCGGCGGCCGGGCGCGCCGCCGGCTTGCGCTTGAAACCAATCTTCGGCCTCGCGCAGCCAAACCGGATCGCGCAGACGCAGGTTTTCATGCGAAATCCGCTGACTGCGCGTGAGCAGCGAATAGGCAAACTGCGGAGCGGGCATATCAAGATAGCGTTCGACTTCTTCAAACCATTCCAGCGAATTGCGCGCCGCCGATTGGGTGCGCAGCACCTCGACCCGGCGTTCGCCCTGATAGCGTTCAAAGGCGCCTTGAAGGGTGGGTTCGCTGTGCAGATAGTCGGCCAGCGCAATGGCGCTGTCAAAGGCCAGACGAGAGCCTGAGCCGATGGAAAAATGCGACGTTGCCGCCGAATCGCCCATCAGCACAACGTTTTCATGGTACCACTTTTCGCAGATCACCCGCGGAAAGTTCATCCAGACCGCCGACCCGCGCAAATGCGCGGCATTCGACATCAGATCGTGCCCGCCCAAATGGCGTTCGAAGATCTTGCGGCAGGTTTCGACGGTTTCTTCCTTGGACATTGCGGCAAAGCCCCATTTGTCCCAGGTTTCCGGCGCGCATTCGACAATGAACGTCGCCGTTGTGGCATCAAACTGATAGACATGCGCCCAGACCCAGCCATGTTCGGTTTTCTCGAAGATGAAGGTGAAGGCGTCGTCAAACTTGGCATGGGTGCCCAGCCAGACGAATTTGCAGCGCCGCAGATCAATTTCAGGGCGAAAGACCGTTTCATATTCGCGCCGGACCAGTGAATTCAACCCGTCGGTCGCGACCACCAGATCATAGTCTTTGCGGTAGTCTTCGGCCGATTTGAATTCGGTTTCAAACTGCATGTTCACGCCCAGATCGCGCGCCCGGGCCTGAAGCAGGATCAACAGCGCCTTGCGCCCGATACCGGCAAAGCCATGCCCGCCCGACACGGTGCGCACCCCGTCGTGCACCACGGCGATATCATCCCAATAAGCGAAGTTGGCCCGAATGTCCGCCGTTGAGGTGGGATCGTTCTTTTGCATCCGCGCCAAGGCATCATCGGACAGCACAACGCCCCAGCCAAAGGTATCATTGGCGCGGTTGCGTTCCAGCACCGTGATCTGGTGCGAGGGATCGCGCAGTTTCATCGAAATGGCGAAGTACAGGCCAGCCGGGCCGCCGCCGAGGCACAGAACTTTCATGGCCGTCTCCTTGGTTCAGATGGGCAGATGGTGGCATCAGATGAAAACAATTTCAAGCTTGAAGTTTCTAGCTTGAAACTTTGTCGCATCCCGGCAAGACTGGGCCATGGATCAGCGCTGCGATCCTGCCGCGTGGGGCGGCGCAAAGCCGCGGATGCCGACCTGTCGGTGGCACGGCGCAAGAACCGGGTTGCGCCTTGGCCATGGCTTGGTCAATCTGCGGGCCGGACACGGGGGCGCACAGGGGGGCTTTGTGATGTCGGACGCCTATTTTCTTTATCATTCCATTGGCATGTATCCGGGCAAAGACCGCGATCTGGCCGGGGCGCTGGCCGAATTCGCCTTTGTCTGGGGCCGGGGGGATGATGGGCAATGGGGATATGTCCTGCCCTTGCGGCAGCGGTTTATCGACCGCTGGCGGGCGATCTTGAACGCCGCACCGCAAACGGTGACGACCTTTGAAAATGTGACATCCGCCTTTCACGAATTTCTGGGGTCTTTGCCCGTCGGGCATTTGGCGGGCAAGCGCGTGTTGGTGGGGGCTGACTGCTTTCCGTCGAACCATTTCCTGTTGCAAACCATGGCGGCGCAGCACGGATTCACACTGACGACGGTGCCGCTGCGGCAGGGAGCCTCTTGGGTTGAGGATGAGGATTTTCTGGAGCATTGGGGCCCGGATGTGGGGCTTGCCCTGCTGACATGGGTTTCGTCCACCTCGTCGCACAGGATCAATTTGCGGCAGATGGTGGCCCATGGTCGGCGCATGGGGTCTTTGGTGGGCGTGGATATCACGCAAGCGGCGGGGTTGCTGCCGTTTGACGTGCATGCGCCCGAGGTGGATTTTGCCATTTCGACCAGCTTGAAATGGATGTGCGGCACGCCCGGCGCGGGGATCTTGTACGTCTCGCCGCGCCTGATTGCCCATCTGGCCCCCGAGCTTTCGGGTTGGTTCAGCCAAGACAACCCGTTCAACTGGGATATCACCGCCTTTGCCCGGGCGCCGGATATTCGCCGGTTTGACAATGGCACGCCGGGGTGCATGGCGGCCATCGCCTCGCTTTGCGCGCTGGAGTGGCACGCGGGGCAGAATCATGCGGCGATCTTGGCGCATAACCGGCGGTTGACGGCGCTGATCATCGCGGGGGCTGACGAGATGGGCCTGCCGCTGTTGACCCCGCGCGAGGAGGGGCGTCGCGGCGGGTCTATCATGCTGCGCTTGCCAGAGCGCCTGCCCGCGCCGCAGGTGGTGGGGGCGCTGCGCGTGCAAGGCATCAGCGCCGACGCGCGCAGTCAAACCCTGCGGCTGTCGCCCGGCGTAATGACCACGCAGGCGGGAACCGAGCGGATGCTGCAGGCTTTGGCGCAGATGGTTCGGCCTTAGCCCGGCCTTGGGCGGGGTCTGGGCCGGTTGATCAGGAAAAGCTGCGGATGGTGGCCAAGGCCCCGTCCAGTGCCGCGCCCTCTTCGTCTTTCAAGGCCGCCTCGCGCAGGCGGCGGGCCCAATCGGCGGCGTCGCTGCGCCCCTCGACGGCGGTGATACCGGACAGGACCTTGTCAAACTTGGACAGGCCGCGCGCGTGGGTATCGGAATATCCCTTGACCAAACGGCGGCAGCGCAGGACCTCGACGGCAAGGTCATAGTTCGCGGGGACAAGGGCGGTCGCGCGGGCCAACCAGCGTTCCATATGGGCGACTTCCTGTGCATGGCGCAACGTGCGGCGGCGGTACGATTTCAGCCCGCCCAAAACATACAAGGTGACAAACGCCGTCAAACCATCGGTCCGCAGGCGGCGGCCCTTGCCGAACAAACGATCCAAAAGCGCCATGCGCTTGGGCTTCGCCGCCCAGCGGGCCCCGATCTTGGTGGGCAACATCGAGACGATTTCTTCGGCGCGGGGATGCAGAAATTCGGTGACCTGCATGACATGGGCCTCTTTGGCCCCCATTTCGGCCGCGATGCGTGCGCGCCGTCCCTGACGCGTTTTGGCATCGGCGACACGGATGATGTCGTCATAGCACATGGCATTGGCGATATACTTGGCGGCCTCGGTCGACACAGCATGCGGGGGGCGGTCGATCTGGGCCATCAGGGTGAGGCGGTCAAGATAGGCCGCGCCATAGGCAAGATCCTGAAACTGAACGACCTTTTTCAAGCCCGCAAGCGCCATGTCTTGCGCCGGGGCCGGCAGGGTTGCCACACGGGCCGTCAGGGCGTGCCAGCCGGCCAGAAGTTTGGCGGGGCCTTTGACGGGGGCGATCTTTGGGGGTGCGGGCGGGGCCGGGCGAGGCGCGCCGTCCTGCGCGGCCAGATAGCCCGCCTTGAAGGCGCGCAAACTGCCCTCGATCCCTTTGCCGCCGGACCGAATGGCGGCCTCGAACGCGGTGACGGGGAAGGGCAGGGTGCCCGAGGCGGCCAAGGCGCCGAAAAGCGAGGCGGAAATCACCGATCCGTTCTTGATGGCGATCTGGTCAAAATCGGCGGCGATCACCCGGCGGGCCGCGATGTCGGCGGCGGCCAGAACCTCGTCCGAATTGGCAATGCCATCGCCGGGGGCCATTTTTTCAGACACGGCAAGGGCGCGGTGGGTGGAGGCGATCAGCGTGGTGCGATCTGGGGTGACAAATCCGCGGATGATGGATCGGCCCGCCTCCATCATCTCGGCGGCGATCATCACATCAACATCGCCGGCGGCGGGCATCAGGGAAAAGATCGGCCTTTGGGCCGATGCGGGGGCCAGTTCCAGATAGTAGACCGTCGCGCCGGTGCGCTGGGCGACGCCGGCCACCGAGGTTGCCTGCGCGACATAGCCATTGGCGCGCGCCATATCTTCGATCCAACCGGTCAGAACACCGCCCCCCTGACCGCCCACGGCAAGGCAGGCGAGTTTGATGATCCCGCCCATGGCGGGATCTTGCGGTCGGGGATCAAGGGCGTCTGCGACGCTCATGGGGCGGCCTCGAAATCCAGACGATGGGCGGCGCGGCGCGCGATCAGCCAATCAATGAAGCGCGCGCGCAGCGACGACCAGACCTTTTCGATCCGTCCGGGATTGTGCACCACATCGGCGCGGTAGAACGAGGGGCACAAGATTGCCGCTTCGGAAACTTCGCCGCAATTGCCGCAGCCCACGCAGGATTGGTCGATGCTGGCGACGGGATCATCGCGCAGGGGATCGTCGAGCTTTTTGAGCGACAAGGACGGGCAGCCTGACAAGCGAATGCAGGCATGATCCCCCGTGCAGATTTCGGCATCGACGCCAAACCGGGGGATATCCACGCGGCGCCCCTCTTTGATCGCTTTTTGCACCAACGGTTTTTCGCGGCGCTGCTTGTTCAACATGCATTCGGATGAGGCGATGATGACCTTGGGCCCCGGCGCATCGGTGGTCAGGGCCTCGCGGATCACATCGCGCATCCGGGCGACATCATAGGTGCGGTTCACCTGCCGGACCCAATCGATTCCGACGCCGTTCAAGGCCTTGGCGATGGGGTTCTTGGTACGTTTGGTGGCATTGTCCGCGCGCGAGGACATCACATCTTGGCCGCCTGTGGCCGCTGAATAGTAGTTGTCGACCACGATGGCCACACCGTCGGATTTGTTGAACGACATGTTGGTAAAGGAGGACGACAGCCCGTTGTGCCAGAACCCGCCATCGCCGATGATCGAGATGGGGCGGCGCTCTCCTCCGCCGTCAAAGGCGCCGTTGGCGGCGGGACCAAGGCCATAGCCCATGGTGGCGCCGCCGATTTCAAACGGGGGCAGGGAGGCGAACAGATGGCAGCCGATGTCAGCGGCGATCTGGTGTTTGCCCAATTCCTTTTCGACCAGTTTCATGGCGGCGAAAATGGGCCGTTCGGGGCAACCGGTGCAAAACCCCGGTGGGCGGATGGGGACGGTTTTGGTCAGGTCGGGGATCTGGGGTTTGTCGGCGTTCGGGGCGCGGACGGTGGCCGCCAGCAGACCGGGAGCGGCCTTGCGGATAAACCCTTCGACCGCTTGGAGCATGACGGCGCCGGTGTATTCGCCCGCTTGCGGGAACAGGCCCTTGCCATGCAGTTTCACGGTGGATTCGGCCCGGTACAAGAAAGATCCAAATTGCGTTTCGATCAGTTCAGGCTGCCCCTCTTCGACGACAAGCACGTGGTCCTTGCCCGCGCAAAATGTCAGAAATTCGGATGAAATCAGCGGATAGGTGACGTTGAGAACATAGATGGGCACGGCTGTTTGCCCGTAAAGATCGGCAAGGCCCAGACGCTGCAGGGCACGGATCACGCCGTTGTACATGCCGCCTTGCACCACAATTCCAAGGGCGGCGTCGCGGGGGCCGAAGATTTCGTTCAACTGACGGTCAAGGATGAACTTTTCGGCGGCGGGCCAGCGGTTCTTGATCTTGTCTTGTTCATGCACGTAGGACATCGGCGGCAAGACAACGCGGGCAAAATCTGATCGGGGATTGGACAGGGCCTCGCGCACGGTTTCGCGCGGCCGCTGGTTGTCGCGGCATTCAAAACTGCCCGTCACATGGCACGAGCGGATGCGCACCATCAGCATCACGGGCGTATTGGACGCTTCGGACAGATCAAAGCCGTCGGACACCGCCTTGACGATCGAGGGCAGATTGGGGCGCGGATCAAGCAGCCAGAATTGCGATTTCATGGCGAAGGGCTGGGTGCGCTCCTGCATGATCGAGGAGCCTTCGCCATAATCTTCGCCCACGATGATCAGCGCGCCGCCTGTCACCCCCGAGGAGGACAGATTGGCCAAGGCATCCGAGGCGACGTTCACACCGACCGGACCCTTGAAGGTGACGGCCCCGCGAATGGGATAGTGGACAGAGGCCGCCAGCATGGCGGCGGCGGCGGCTTCGTTGGCGTTGGCCTCAAAGCGGACACCCAGTTCTGACAGAAGATCTTCGGCGTCTGCCAGAACATCCATCAGATGCGAGATCGGTGCGCCCTGATAGCCGCCGACATAGCCCACCCCGGATTCCAAAAGCGCCTTGGTGATCGCCAAGATCCCTTCGCCGGTGAAAGTGTCGCCCGCGCCAAGCCTCAGATGCTCGACCTCGGCCTTGAAACTGCGTTCTGCCATATCAAATCTCGTGTTTTCGGATGTTGGTCAGCATCTTTTGCAAGGTGCCGACAAAGGCGGCGCGTTCATGATCGGAGATTCCGCGAAACATGCGTGATTGGGCGGTTGCCATGTGGGGCCACAGCGAATCGAAAGCCGCGCGGCCGGCAGGGGTGATGAACAGGCGCGTTGCGCGGCTGTCGTCTGGGTCTGCCTCGCGCCGGATCAGGCCTTCGGTGGTCAATTGATCAAGCGCGCGCGACAGGGTGGATTGTTCGGTGACGGTGTAGACGGCCAATTCGCGGATCAAGGGGCCATCTTGCACGGACAGAACCGCCAAGGCCCGCATTTTGGGCGTGGTCAGGCCAAGATCGGCCATCTCGTCGCGCAGGGATGCGTTGTAGCGCCCCATGATGCGGTTCATCAGATAGGGCGCGAAATTGGTCAGGCCAAGGTCAGCCAGACGCGGAGACTGGGGTGTTTCGTCTGTCATGCCCCCAACCTTTTTGCCGCGTTGTACCCCGACCCGCCGCCCAGCCCCGGGCCGGGGTGGGTGGAAGCGCCGATGTGGATCAGCCCGCGCAGGGCGCTGGTGCCGTTGGTGGAATGGGCGAAGGGGCGGAAGATGAAGAATTGATCCAGACCGCAGGCCCCGCCATAAGGATCGCCGCCCACAAGGTTGACGTTCATCGCCTCAAGATCGGCGGGGGAATAGGCGCGGCGGGCCAGTTTGATCGCCGCGAAATCCTTAATGTGGCGCGACAGAAGGCTTTCGATTCGGTCGGCAAAAGCCTCCCGCGTGGGGGTGTCCCATGTGGTGCCGGGGATCTGGCCAGCGGCGTCGCCCTTGATGCGGGTTGGGGCATCGGGGATTTGCAGCCATAAGATCGCCTTGCCCGGGGGGCAGCGGGTGGGATCAAGCCGGTGCGGTTGGCCCACGCAGATCGTGGGCGTGGCAGGAAACAGACCACGTTCGGCCTCGTTTGCCGATTTTGATACGGCATCTATGCCGTCTGACAGGTGGATCAGCGCAACATCGTCAAGTCCGGCGGACAGCCATTCCGGGGGCTTGTCCAAAGCATAGTGCAGCTGAAAATTCCCGCGGCCGTGGCGGAACTGCTGCGCCGCTGCGCTGTCTTGCGGCAGGTTCACCTTGGCCAAAAGACGGCCGTAAAGCTGATTTGGGGCGACGGAAGCCAGAACCGAGGGGCTGTCGATCTGCTCGCCCGAGGTCAGGCGCACGCCGGTGACCTTTCCCTCTTTCGCGGTAATCTCGGCCACATCAGCCCCGGTGCGCAGGGTGCCGCCGTTTTGTTCAATCAGGGAGGTGAAGGCGCGCACGATCGCGCCAGAGCCGCCTTTGGCGATCGGGGCGCCGGCCGCTTCGAGAGCAAAGGCAATGACCTTGCCCATTTGCGCCGAATAGGTGCTTTCGGGCGTCAGGCCGCAGTGCAAGACCCAAGGTGCCCAAAGCGCCTGAACGAGGGGGCTTTGGTACTGGCCTTCCAGCCAGCCGCGGGCCGGCGCCAAGGCCGAACCCATCCAGGCCGCCAATCCGCGCAGCCCGCGTTTGCGCACCTGCCCAAAAAGCAGTTTGGCGGTCGGCCAAGACCACAAAGCGCCGCCCAGAAGCGAAAACAGAAAGGGCGCGTCGGAGGCGATGGCGCCGACATCGCGGGCATGTTGATCGCCGTCGCCGGGGGCAAGGGCGTTGAAGGCCGCAATATTGCGCGCCTGATCCATCGTCAACACCAGCGCCGAGCCATCGGGGCGCAGGACGGCCGTTGGGTGGGGCGAATGGCAGTAATCAAACCCGTGCCGCGCCAGATGCGGCCCAAGGGCCGCCCCGGCGGGCGAGGTCATGAACAAGACAAAGGTGGCGGCCATCACATCATGGGTAAAGCCGGGCAGGGTAATCTCGTCCGAGCGCAGACAGCCCCCCAAGGCTGTCTCCCGCTCGAGCACCACAACGCTGCGCCCTTTGAGCGACAGCATCGTGGCGGCCACAAGGCCATTGATCCCCGATCCGATGATGATGTGATCGGCCATGCCTTAATCCCGCGGAACAAGGGCCAAGGCGCGGATAGGCGAGCCGGTGCCCTTCTTGATCTTCAACGGCGCGGCAATCAGGATCGCGCCTTTGGCGGGCAACTTGTCGAGGTTGGCAAGGCTGGCCAGACCGTAGCAGTTGTTCTTGTGCAGCAGGTTGTGGGCCGGGAAGGGCGGTGTCATGCCGCCGGCTTGGCCTGCATCGGTGCCGATGCATTGGCTGCCCCAACCCACAATGCCCTTTGCCAAAAGGTATTCGATCACCTCGGCGGTCGGCCCGGGGGTGTGGGGGCCCGTCTCGTCGGCATTGAGAAACAGGTTTTCATCATGCGCGCGCTGATCCCAATCAGAGCGAAGGACCACCCATTCGCCGGCATTGATGGGGCCATTCTTGGCTTCCCAATCCTGCACATGCTGAATGGTCAGCAGAAAATCGGGGTTTGCCGCGCATTCGCGGGCAAAATCCAGCACATTGACCGGGGCCACAAGGCGCTGGACGGGCAGCGTATCGGTGTAGCCATCGGCGTAGTCCTTGCCCGTGATCCAATGGTGCGGCGCATCGAAATGGGTGCCGGAATGCTCGCCCACCTTCAGCCAGTTCCATGCCCAGAAGGGGCCGTCCTGATCATATTCCGAGATGCGGTGAATTTCGATTGCGGGCGTGTCTTTGGCGAAATCCGGGGGCAGTTTCAGCAAGGGCGTTTCCGGCCCGAGCACGCCTGTGCAATCCACCACTTCGATCCCGCCAGAGGCCATCAGGCCCGCGAGGCTGCTGAGTACACTTGCTGATGTCATCGCCATCTCCTTGCTGAATGTGGCCGTTCTGGCCGACCCTTTTGATGGAATCACACTAGACAGAATTAAATGCATTTGCAAATATCCTGCGGTGGGATGGAGCGGATGGCATGGCAGACGGCTTTGATGCAGTTCTGATTGGGGCGGGCCATAACACGTTGGCAGCCGCGCTGCATTTGTCGGCGCGCGGATGGCGCGTTGGCGTGTTCGAAGGGGCACAGCAGGCCGGCGGCGCGGTGAAGACGGGCGCCTATACGATCCCGGGTTTTCACCATGATTGGGCGGCCATGAACCTGTCCCTTTTCGCTGGATCAGCTTTTTTCAAGGACTATGGGCCTGAGTTGATGCGCCATGGGCTGGAGTTTGTTCCCGTCAGCCATCCTTTCGCGTCGGCGTTTGAGGACGGCACGTGGTGCGGTGTGTCCACGGATCTGGCGCAAACCACCGCCCGCATCGCAAACCTGTCGGCCAAGGATGCCGAAACATGGGGTGCGATGGTGCAGGGGTTCGGGGCGCAAGCGCCCCACCTGTTCGGACTTTTGGGCGCCAAGATGAAGCTTTCGGCGTTGGCATATTTCGTGTTTAAAACGCTTCGGGCCAAGGGGTTGGCGGGCAGTCTGGATCTGGCGCGGTTTTTGGCGCAAAGCCCGCGGCAATTTCTGACGCAAACCTTTGAAAGCCCGAAGGTGCAGGCCATGCTGGGCGCTTGGGGCATGCATCTGGACTTTGCCCCCGATGTCGCCGGGGGGGCGTTGTTTCCTTATCTTGAAGGCATGGCGGGGCAGGCCTTTGGGATGGTGCTGGGCAAAGGCGGGGCCCAGACGATGATCACGGCGATGGTGTCCGCCATTCGGGCCCGCGGCGGCGTGGTGGAGACGGGCGTGCCAGTTGCGCGCATCGTGCATGAGCGCGGGCGGGCGCGGGCCATTGTTCTGGCCGATGGCCGCCGGATCGAGGCCGCGAAAGCGGTGATCGCGGGGGTGTCGCCCCGCGCGCTGGTGCAGTTGTCGGGTGGCCTTGCCCCGGCTTTTGACACGGCGATGACCGAATTTGTCCATGCTCCCGGAACGATGATGATTCATCTGGCGCTGGATTCGTTGCCTGATTGGGCGGCGGGCGAGGCACTTAAATCCTTTGCCTATGTTCATCTTGCGCCATCGCTTGATCAGATGGCGCGGACCTATCAGCAGGCCATGGCCGGGCTTTTGCCGGACGAGCCTGTGATCGTGGCGGGCCAACCCAGCGCCTTTGACGCCAGCCGCGCCCCGCAGGGCCGCCATGTGCTGTGGGTGCAGGTGCGCATGGCGCCGGGCACGATCAAGGGCGATGCCAAGGGCGAGATCACCGCGACCGATTGGGCCAGCGCGGCCGAGCCGTTTGCGGAGCGCGCCCTGGATGTTCTGGAGCGTCATGCCCCCGGTCTGCGGGCCAAGATTTTGGGCCGCTGCATTGTCAGCCCCGCCGCGTTCGAGGCCGAAAATCCCAACCTTGTAGGCGGGGATCAGCTGTGCGGCAGCCATCATTTGTCGCAGAATTTCCTTTTCCGACCCGCCCGCGGCCATGCAGACGGGTCGACGCCGATTGCCAACCTTCACCTGACGGGGGCTGCGGTGTGGCCCGGCGCGGGAACGGGGGCGGGATCGGGCTTTCTTTTGGCCAAAAAACTTGTCGGACACTAACCAACAACAGGGAAACAAGACATGGAACTGACACGTCGCAACGTGATGAAGATGACCGCCGCCGGCACTGCCTTGGCGGCCAGTGGTTTGCCCTTGGGGGCGCAGGCGATTGACGAACTGGTCATCGCCTATAACGTCAATTTGCCGGCATGGGATCCAACGACGGGCCCTTCGGCTGTGAACCCCACGATCCAAGGTCTGTATCAATCGGTCTTTGACCAGTTCATTCTGCAGCAGCCCGATCTGAAACCGGCCCCCGGCCTGTTGACCGAATGGGGTTGGAACGAGGATCGGACCAAGGTGTCGATGACCGTGCGCGAGGGCGTGACCTGGCACGACGGATCGCCCTTTACCGCTGAGGATGTGGCCTGGAGCCTGGCGCGCGCTGCCGATCCGGCGACGGGAAACCCGATCAACTTTGTCTGGAGCACGCTGGCCAATTTCGCTGTGGACGGCAATACGGTGACGGCGGATGTCAAACAGTTTGATCCCACCATCTTCAAGTGGATGTATTTCCTGACCGGCTATGTGCTGCCCAAGGCCTATTTCGAAAAAGTGGGTGCCGAAGGCTTTGAAGCGGCCCCCATCGGCACCGGCCCCTACATGGTGGAAAAGTTCGAACGCAATGCCTTTGTGCGTCTGAAGGCGAACGAAAGCTATTGGGGCGGTGCGCCCGAGTTCAAGACCGTCACCATCAAGTTCGTCACCGATGCGGCCGCCCGTGTGGCAGAAATCGAATCCGGCGCATCGCATGTCACGCTGGAGATGCCTTATGAGGAATATGATCGCCTGAAAGGCGGCATGAACGGCGTTGCGGCCCCGATTTCGGACATCGGGATGATCTTCCTAAACGACATCGACGTGATGCTGGACCCCAATGTGCGCAAGGCGGCGGCCTTGGCGATTGACAAGCAGACGATCATCGACCGGTTGCTGTCGGGATATGGCGTGAAGATCGACACGTTGCAGACCCCCGAATATGACGCCTACGATGCGTCGATCACGGTGCCCTATGACGAGGCTGGGGCGATTGCGGCCTTGGCGGCGTCAGGCTTTGGCCCGGATAATCCGGTGAAGTTCACGATCCAGACCACCAAGGGTTTCAAGCCCAAGGATTACGAAATGGTGCAGGCCATTGTCGGGCTGTGGCGCAAGGTTGGCATCGAAGCGGAGATCGAGGTTTACGAGATCGCGAAGCATTACGAGCTGCGCGCGGCCGATACCTTGGCCCCTGCGGCGTTCTACAACTGGGGCAATTCGGTGGGCGATCCCACCACATCGACCGGTTTTGCCATGTTCGGACCCTCGCCCCATTCTGTGTGGGATGGCGAAGATCTGATCGGGATGATCGGGCCCCTGTGGGGCGAGGCGGATGAGGCCAAGCGGATTGCCGGGTGGAAGGCCGTGGACAAGTTCATTGCCGACAACGCGCTGGTCATTCCGCTGCTGCAATACGTGCAACCGATCCTGTCGGCGGCAGGTGTGGTTGTGACACCGCATGCGTCGGGCGCGCTGTTGCCGCATCTGATGAAGCGGGCCTAAGCGGCCGTAAACAACTCCGCGGGGGGGCGTTATGCCCCCCCACGGATACTCCCCTTCGGGAGCGGTGTTGAATGAATGGGCAAGGGGCGACCTTGCCGTGACGGGGCAGATGCAGCTTTTCGGGCGTTTTCTTGTGCGGCTGATGACCACGGCGATCACGCTGTTGGGCGTGGCTGTTATCGTGTTCGTGGTGATCCGTGTGGTGCCGGGCAATCCGATTGCCATGATGTTGCCGCCCGGGGCGACCGAGGCGGATATTGCGACGCTGACCGCGCTTTACGGTCTGGATAAATCGATCTTTCAGCAGTTTGTGATCTGGGCGGGCGGCGTTTTGCAGGGCGATTTTGGCATGTCGATCACGACGCGCCAACCTGTGCTGGCGCTGGTGATGGGGCGGCTTCCGGCCACGTTGGAGTTGTCGGTGATGGCCTTGGTGATGGCCGTCTTCCTGGGCGGCGCCGCGGCGCTGGGCGGGACATTGCGGCGCGGTACCCGCACGGAAGGCGCCATCGATGTGGGCGCGGGGATGGCGCTGTCGGTGCCAGATTTCCTGTGGGGTCTGGTGCTGATCTTGATCTTTGGGGTCTTATGGCCCGTCTTCCATATTTCGGGCCGGGTCACGCCCTCGCTCGACTTGCCATTTTCCAGCAATTTCTATCTGTTCGAAAGCCTTTTGCGGTTCCGATTTGACCTTTGGGCCGATATCGTCAGCCATATGTTTTTGCCGGCGCTGGCACTGGCGATCCCCTTGGCGGCGATCATCGCGCAGCTTTTGAAGCAAAGCCTGAAGGAAACCATGCATCTGGATTACGTGACCTTGGCGCGCACGAAGGGATATAGCGAGATCCATGTCATCACGCGTGAGGCCCTGCCCAACGCCATCTTGCCGACGCTGACGCTGGTGGGGGTGCAGTTCACCTTCTTGATTGGCGGGACGGTGATCATCGAGCGTTTGTTCAGCTATGAAGGGCTGGGGAACATGGCGATTGATGCGGTGATCAACCGCGATCTGCCCTTGATCCAAGGGATCGTGATCTTGTTCGCGGTGATCTTTACCGGGGTCAATCTGCTGGTGGATCTGAGTTATGCGCTGTTGAACCCAAGGCTGCGTCATGGCTGAGGGGCGCGGGCAGATCACAAGGCGCGCCGGGCTGCGGCTGTGGCTGGCGGGGCTGTGGTTGACGGCGCTGGTTCTGGCGGCGCTTTTGGCGCCTTGGATCGCGCCCAAGGATCCTTTGGCGCAGGATCTGTTTCTGGGCCGACTGCCGCCCTTTTGGGTGGCGGGGGCGGAACCCGGTTTTCTGCTTGGCACCGACAGTTTGGGCCGCGATGTGCTGAGCCGCATCTTGTACGGGGCGCGGATTGCCCTTGTGGTGGCGGTGGTGGCGGGGTCGCTGACCTGTCTGATCGGGGCCACATTGGGGCTGCTGGCCGGCTTTTTGCGCGGATGGGTGGATACCGTGATCTCGCGGTTGATCGAGATCTGGATGGCCTTTCCGCCCGTGTTGTTTTCGATCTTGCTGATCGCCGTGATCGGGCCGGGGCTGTCGTCGATCATCATCGCCATTGTGGTGATTGACTGGACACGCTTTGCCCGTGTGGTGCGGGCCGAGGCCATGGCACAGGGGGCGATGGATTATGTCGCATCGGCCCAGGTGGCCGGACGGCGGCGAGGATCGACCATGTGGGTTGAAATCCTGCCCAATGTGCTGCCGACCATCGTGGTGCTTTTGACCTTGGAAATGGGGATTGCGGTGATTGTGGAGGCGATCTTGTCTTTTGTGAACCTGTCGATTTCCACAGATGATCCGACATGGGGCGGGATGATTGCCGAAGGGCGCAGCTCGATTCATCATGCGTGGTGGGTCATTGTCTTTCCGCTGATCACTTTGTTCCTGACGGTGTTGTCTTTTTCGCAATTGGGCGAGGGGCTGAAAGACCGTTTCGATCCGGTGCTGAGATGAGCTATTTGCAGATCCGCCACCTGTCGGCGCGGTTGGTCGGGGCCAAGGACCGGCTATTGCGCGACGTCTCGCTGACGGTAGAGCGGGGGCAGGTGCACGGTTTGGTGGGCGAAAGCGGTGCGGGCAAGTCGATGATCGGCAAGGCCGTTCTGGGGATTTTGCCGCAATCGGTGGAGATTGTTGAAGGCAGCATCGAGTTGGACGGAGTTGATCTGTTGCAGCTTAGCGCGGCCGAACGGCGGCGGCGGATTGGGGCGCACTGCGCCTTGATTCCGCAAGATCCGCTGACAGCGCTGAACCCCTCGCGCCGGATCGGGCCGCAGATCACCGACAGGTTGGTGCAGATCCTGGGCTGGGACCGGACGCGCGCCGAGACGCGTGCGGTGCAGATTCTGGGCGAGGTGCAAATCGAGGATGCTGCGCGGGTGCTGCGATCGTATCCGCACGAGTTGTCGGGCGGGATGCGCCAGCGGATCTTGATCGCATCTGCGTTTGCGGCGGAGCCGAAATTGATCGTCGCGGACGAGCCGACAACGGCGCTGGATGTGACGGTGCAAAAGCAAATTCTGAAGTTGATCGCCCAGATGCAGGCGCGTCATGGCACGGCCTTGCTGTTTGTGACGCATGATCTGGGGGTCGTGTCCAAGGTTTGCCGGTCCTTGTCGGTGCTTTATGGCGGGATGGTGGTTGAAGATACGGCGGTGCGCCCCTTTTTCGCCGGGCCGCAGCATCCCTATGCCCGTGCCCTTTTGGCCGCGACGCCGAAATACACCGATCCGCTGGCCAGCCTGCAGCCCGTGCCCGATGCGGTGATTGCGCAGGTGCGCCAAGAGGTGAAAGCATCCGACAAGGGGTGGTTTCATGTCTGATCTGTTCGAGGTGAGCGATCTGCGGCTGTCTTTGCCAGACATGGCGCGCAAGCCCCTGCTGGGCGCCGCGCCGCGTATCGACATTTTGAAAGGGCTAAGCTTTTCCATTGCCAAGGGAGAGATCCTTGGCATTGTCGGGGGGTCAGGCTCTGGCAAGTCGACGTTGGGGCGGGCGATGGTTCGGCTGCTCAGACCCACCGGGGGCACGGTGCGATTTGACGGCCTGGACATTACCCATCTGTCCGAAGCCGAGGTGCGGCCGCTGCGGCGGCGTTTCCAGATGATCTTTCAAGATCCGATGAGCAGTTTGAACCCGCGCCACCGCGTGGGGCAGATTATTGGTGCGCCCTTGCGGCTGCACGGCGTTGAAGGGGTGCAGGCGCTGGCCCTGCAGGCCTTGGATCAGGTTGGGCTGCCCCGCGATTTTGCCCGGCGCTATCCGCAAGAGTTGTCGGGCGGACAGCGGCAAAGGGTGGGGATCGCGCGGGCCATTGCCCTGAAAGCGGACTTCATTCTGGCCGATGAGATCGTGTCGGGTCTGGATGTGTCAAGCCAGGCACAGGTGCTTAATCTGCTGGAAGCGCTGGTCATGGATCTTGGTCTGACCTTGGCGTTCATCAGCCATGATCTGTCTGTCATCCGGCGGTTATGTACGCGGGTGATGGTGCTGCATCATGGCAAGATCGTGGAAAACGCCCCAGTGGACGAGGTTTTTAGCCGGCCAAAATCGACCTATACGCAAGAATTGTTGGACGCGATCCCCTTGCCCGACCCCGATCAACCCTGGATTTGAGACGCGCGGCGCGATTGCCTTTTGCGCCCGCCCCGGCGTAGGGTTTTGCAGCGGGCGGGGCTTGGGACAAGGATAGGTTCATGCGGCTGGCCATCCTGACGGATATTCACGCCAACAAAGAGGCCTTCTTGGCCGTGCTGGCCGATCTGGAGGGGCGCGCGGTCGACAAGATTGTCTTGTTGGGGGATCTGGTCGGCTATGGGCCCGATCCTGAATATTGCACCGACAAGGCGGCCGATCTGGTGGCAAAGGGGGCCATCGCGGTGCGAGGCAATCATGATGAGGCCATCCTTCGGCGCGACCCGACGTTCAGCAAATCGGCCTTGACGGCCCTGGACTGGACACGGCCCAGATTGACCGCTGCGCAGGCCGCGTTTCTGGGCAGCTTGCCGATGCAGGCCGATCTGGAAGATGTGATGTTTGTCCATGCCTCTCCGCAGGATCCGGGGGGATGGATTTATGTCGATAGCCGAACAAAGGCCGTGGGTGCCCTTCGTGCGACGCAGGCGCGGGTGATCTTTTGCGGCCATGTGCACCGGCCGCAGCTTTATGCGATGGACCGGTCGGGTCAGGTCAACGATCTTGTCATTCCGTTTGGGCAAGACCTGCCCTTGATCGCCTCGCGGCGGTGGGTGGCGGTGGTGGGCGCGGTGGGGCAACCCCGAGATGGCAATCCGGCTGCCGGCTATGCGCTTTATGATCAGGCGCGGGCGGAAATGGCGTTTCGCCGTGTGCCCTATGATGCCGGGGCAACGGCGACCAAGATCCGCCAGTGCGGCCTGCCCGAGAGTTTGGCCCTGCGCGTGCTAAGCGGGGGGGCGTCATGAAACGGCTTCAACCGCATACGGGATTGCAGATTGATGGGTTTACCTTGGGCGAAAAGCTGCATCAGGGGGGATTTGCCTCGATCTGGGAGGTGAGCCATCCGGCGCATGATCTGCCCATGGTCATGAAGGTTCCAACGATCATGGACGGGTATGACGGCCCGACCATCGTGGGGTTCGAGGTGGAGCAGATGATCCTGTCCCGCCTGAGCGGGCCGCATGTGCCCGGTGTGGTGGGCCATGGGGATTTCGCAACGCTGCCCTATCTGGCGATTGAAAGGATTGACGGCGGATCTTTGTATGTCCGGTTCAAGGCGGCCCCCTTGCCATTGCCCGATCTGGTGGATCTGGCCGCGCGGATGGCTGCGGCGCTGCATGCCGTGCACAAACAAGGGGTCATTCATTTTGATCTGAAGCCGGATAACTTCTTGCAGCGCCCCAGCGGCGAGGTTGTCTTGATCGACTATGGCCTGTCGCGCCACGAGGCCTTGCCGGACCTTCTGGACGAAGAATTCACCATTCCCATGGGCACCTTTCCCTATATTGCCCCCGAACAATATCTGCGCCAACGCAAGGATTTGCGATCTGACATCTATGCGCTGGGGGCGATGATGTATGAATTGGCAACCGGCGGGATGCCCTTTGGCCAGCCGCACAGCCTGAAAGAGGTGCGCAAACGGCTGTGGCGTGATCCGGTTCCGCCGCGTCTTTTGCGCCCCGAACTGCCCGAATGGCTGCAAGAGGTGATCTTGCGCGCGATGGAGGTGGATCCGGCGCGCAGGTATCAGTCGGCGGCGCAGCTGATGTATGATCTGCAAAACCCGGTTCAGGTGCGTCTGACGGCGCGTGGCCGCCGCGCCGTGGTGCAAAGTTGGGGGCAGATCTGGCGGCAATGGCGCAAGATGCGCGGCGTGCGGCGCTTTGCCGAGCCGCCGGCGATGGGCACGCAAATCGCGCGGGCACCGATTTTGATGGTGGCGGTTGATCTGTCGCCAGATCAGGAAAAGCTGAGCAAGGCGCTGCTGACCTCGGTCAAGCGGATGCTGTCGATCGAACCGGACGCGCGGGTGGCTGTTGTGAACGTGATCAAGGGGTCGCGTCTTGGCCTGGATCCCACGACCGACGCCGAGGGGAACAATCTGCACGTCAGCCGGCTTTTGGGATTGCGCAGTTGGGCCGAGGGGCTTGAACTGCCCGAAGGATTGCTGACCTTTACTGTTCTGGAAGGCGTGGATCCGGGTCAGGTTCTGATCGATCACGCCGCCCATGCGCAGGTGGATCACATCCTGATGGGCGCGCGGGGCCATTCCGGCACCCGGCGCTTTTTGGGATCTGTGTCGGCGCAGGTTGTGGCCGAAGCGGCCTGTTCTGTGACCGTGATCCGTTTGCCCGACACCCCTGCCGCGCCGCCCGAAAGGCACGACCCCGAGATCTGGAGATGAGTTTGCAAGGATTTTTTGTACCCGGCCCCTATGATGACGGCGATGCCGTGACCGGGCATTATTACGAAGCCGCCTCGGCCGATCCGGGGCGGGCGCAGGTTTGGGTCTATAGTGATGCGCTGTCCTATGCGCCGGGGCAGGTTTTGCGCCTGCACGCGATGGGCAAGGCCGGGCAGGCCCGTTTGCGCATTGCGCGGGAGGGATTGACGCCACAGGTGGTGGTGGACACGCAGATTGCGGTGGCCTTTGCCGCGACCCCGCCCGACGCATCGGTGCGCGGCTGTGATTGGCCGCAGGTCTACTCCCTTACCATCCCGCCGGAATGGGTCAGCGGGGTCTATACGGTAACGATAAGCGTTCCGGGGCACCAATCGCAGGGGCTGTTCGTGGTCCGGGCGGCAAAACCGGTGGCGCGGATCGCAATGGTTTTGGCCAGCGGCACATGGTGCGCTTATAATGACTGGGGCGGATCGAACCATTATCAGGGGCTCTGCGGGCCGTCGGGCGGGGATTTCGCGCCGCAAGTTTCGATCCTGCGGCCTTGGGCGACAGGATTTGTGGCATGGCCCGGCGACGCCCCGCGAATTCCCCACGCCTCGCCTTTGCTGACGCGGCCGCGCTATCCGCATATGGACTATGCCCGCGCCAAGGGGATTTCGAAGAAATATGCCTCATCCGGGTGGGCGGCCTTTGAGCGACCCTTTGCCTTGTGGTGCGAGGGGCAGGGAATTGCGATTGATTATCTGACACAGCATGACCTGCACCGCGATGCCGGGGCGCTGGATGGATATGACCGCGCGCTGATTGTCGGGCATGATGAATACTGGACATGGCAGATGCGCGATCATCTGGAAGCGTGGATTGACGCGGGAGGGCTGCTGGCCCGGTTTGCTGGCAATTTCTTTTGGCAAACCCGGCTGTCCGAAGATGGGTGCGTGCAGACCTGCTATAAATCCGAGGCAGAAAAGGCCGACCCTTTGGCTGGCACGAACCGGCTGACCAGTTATTGGGATCATCCCAAGGTGGGCCGTCCGGCGGCGGCCACGATGGGGTTGACCGGGGCGATGGGGGTTTATGCCGGGTGGAGCCGCTGCGCCGCGCATGGGTCTGGCGGGTTTGCCGTTTATCGGCCCGAGCATTGGGCCCTGACGGGGACGGGGCTTGGCTATGGTGACGTTTTGGGCGGGGGATCAAAGATCTTTGCCTATGAGGTGGACGGGATCGATTATACCATGACCCAAGGTCTGCCTTTTGCGGCGGAGGGGACGGGCCTGTGCGGCGGCTTGACCATCGTTGGTCTGTCGCCCGCGACGACGCTGTCGCATTCCACCGGCCCGCAGGACGCCGACCCTTTCATCGGATATCTGGACGCCGAAGATGTGGCGCAAAAGATTTATGGCCGGATCGATGCGCAAACCCGTGGCCGCGCCGCACGGGGCAACGGCTGCATGGCCGAATACAGGCGCGGACGGGGCGCTGTGTTCAACGCCGGATCCTGCGAGTGGGTGGCGGGGCTGATCGCGCGCGACCGCCCGGTGGAGCAGGTGACGCGCACTGTCCTGTTGGGCGATTGGCGGGCGAAGACCTGAACGCGTGCCCCTAAAGGGCCGGGAATGGCACGCGGATTTTGGCGCGCGCGGTCAAAATTCGCGCAGTACGGCCGCCAGATTGTCGCCGAGTTCGGGGCACAGATAGCCCCCTTCTTGAACGATAACGGTCGGCAGGTTCAGCGCCGCCACGGCCCGGCCGATCTGGCCAAAGCCGGGGGTTGTCACGTTCAGCCCGGCAAAAGGATCGCCTTCAAAGGCATCAAGGCCAAGGGCCAGAACCAGAGTATCGGCCCCCCAAAGCGCCAATGCGGCCATCGCCTTGTCCAGCGCGGCCAGAAATCCGGCATCGCCGGTGCCCCGTTCAAGGCACAGGTTGAGGTTCGCACCCTCTGCGCCGTCTGAGCCGCGTTCTTCGGGATAGCCCCAGAAAAACGGATAATAGCGTTCTGGATGGGCATGGATCGAGACGGTCAGCACATCGGCGCGGTCGTAAAAAATGCCTTGGGTGCCGTTGCCATGATGCAGGTCGACATCCAAGATCGCCACGCGGCGGCCAGCGGCCGTCAGGCGCTGGGCCGCGAGGGCGGAATTGTTGAGATAGCAAAACCCCCCCGCCAATTCGGAAAAGGCGTGATGGCCGGGTGGGCGGCACAAAGCGTAGACCGCGCCTTCGCCTTTGAGGACCAGATCGGCCGCCGTCAGGGCGCTTTGCGCTGAGGCATAGGCCGCGCCCCAGGTTTGGGCCGAGATCGGGCAGGAGGTATCTGTCTGATGAAATCCCGCTTGGCCCACGGCCGACAGGGGGTATCCGTCGCTGCGGCTGGCGGGGTGGATGTTGGGGATCACTTCGGCGCTGGCCCCGGGGATGCGTGACCATCGGGTGTGAATGGTTTGCAAGAAGGTCAGATAGCGCTGGGGATGGATCTGCAAGATGGGATCGATGCCGCCATCTTGCGGGGCGACGACGGGCAAGCCAAGACGGTGCACGGCGCCCAGAAGCGCATCAATTCGGGCGGGCTGTTCGGGGCAGGACTGGCGGGAACCGGAGGACAGGAAAAACTGTGGGTCATGCGCACGCTGCGCGGGATCAAACACGGTGATCATGGGGTCATCAGGGCAGCAAGGCCCTCTCCTGTCAGAATAAGCGGATCGGTGATGTCGCGCTGGGTAAAGCCCAAGGCATCATAAAAGGCGCGCCCGTTCGCGTTCTTGCGCGAGACCATGAGCGTGACAAAGGCCGGTGTCCAGTCAGCATCTTTCACGGCGGCGGCAAGGATGGCGCGGCCCAGACCGCGCCCCCGGGCGGGCGGGCGCAAAAACAGATCTTGGACGTAAAGGCCCAGACTGCCGCGCCATGTGCTGTATTCGGGAAAGTAGATCAGCAGGCCGAGCGGGGCCGGATCTTCGGCCAGCACCACGGTGAACCGGGGCGAAGGGCCAAAGCCGTGCTGCCGCAAAAGTGCCGCCGATCCCTGAATCTGCATCGCCTCTTCGGCTGCCATTTCGCACAAGAGTTGGTGAATAAGCGGGGCATCGGCCGCTGTGGCCCGGCGGAAGGTTGCGGTCAAAATGCCACCTGTGCTGCGCCCTTGAGGGCCAGCATTGTCCGCGCCTCGGACGGGGTGGCCACCACGCGGCCCAACCGTTCGACGATCTCGCGGATCAGCGTGACTTGCTGGGCGTTGCTGGTCGCCAGCACCCCTTTGGAGATGTACAGGTTATCTTCCAGACCGACGCGGACGTGGCCGCCCATGGTGGCCGCCATGGTGGCCATTTGAATTTGCGCGCGTCCGGCGGCCAGAACGGAAAAGTGGTAGTCTTGGCCAAACAATCGGTCGGCCGTGCGTTTGAGCAGGACCAGCATGTCAGGGTCGGGTGCCATTCCGCCCAGCACGCCAAAGACAAACTGCAGGTACAAGGGCCCGGTGACCGCACCCCGATCGACGAAGTGTTTGAGCATGTAAAGGTGGCTGACGTCATAACATTCAAACTCGAACCGGGCGCCGCGTGCGCCCATATCGGACAGAACTGTTGCGATGTCGCGGGGGGTGTTCTTGAACACCAGATCGTCGGAGGATTCCAAGAACGGCTGTTCCCAGTCGTGCAGCCAGTGCGTGATGCGCGCGGCCATGGGGTACAGCGCAAAGTTCATCGTGCCCATGTTCAGGCTGCACATTTCCGGGGCAAAGCGGCGCGGCGCCTGAAGCCTTTGGTCCAGCGACATGACCGCCGAGCCGCCGGTTGTCATATTCACCACCGCGTCGCAGCCTGCCTTGATGTCGGGCAAGAACCCTGCCCAATGATCGGGCGACGCGGAGGGGCGACCATGTGCCGGATCGCGCGCATGCAGATGCAAGATCGTGGCCCCGGCCTGCGCCGCGCCGATCGCTGCGGCGGCGATCTGGGCGGCGGTGATGGGCAAGTGGGGCGACATCGACGGGGTGTGAATGGACCCGGTGATGGCGCAGGAAATGATGATCTTTGACATGGGTCCCCCGATTTCGCCCAATGTGCTGCGCCCGGTGCGCTTAGGCAAGCGGTCCCAGATGCGGCTCCAGCAAGGCCATCACCGCGCGGCGGGCCTTGTGGGTGTTCATCAACCCGGGCGCGATGCAAAGTTCAAGCCACAGACCATCCAGCAGGGCGATCAGGGCCGTGGCCAGATTGGCGGCATCCACCTGCCGGGACCGCTCTTGCGCAAAGCGGGCGACCGATTGCCGGATCGCCGTTTCATAGGCTTGATAGTGGCGCAGATGTTCGGCCTGAAGATGCGCGTTTACCGCAATCTCTCCCCAAAGGGCCAGCCAGATGTTCAGACCGTCGCGGCGAAACTGCCGGTCGGTGAACAATTCGTAGATCAGGTCGGGCAGGTCGGGCGGTGTGCCGCCTGCGTTGAACATCTGAAACCAGGGCGCATAGGCCGCCGCGTAACAGGCGGCCAGAAGCCCGTCTTTGCCGCCAAAGTGATGCCCGATCAACCCGCGTGAGGCGCCGGCCCTTTTGCAGATATTGTCAATGGTGAAGGCGGTGATCCCGCCGCTGGCCAAAACGGCCAAACCCGCCTGCACCAGTTCCGCCGCACGGTCGTCGGCCGCCAGACGTTTGAAACGGGGTTGGACGGTTTTCTGGTCGGTCACGGGCACTCTTTCTTGTTGAACGATCATATAGCAATTGCTAGGCTCTGTGCAAGCAGGAGGCCGCAGATGCCGATGGACCCAAGACATGCCGTTTTGTTCGAGCCGGTCAAGATCGGACCTGTGACAGCGCCCAACCGCTTTTACCAAACCCCCCATGCCACCGGTTTTGGCTGGCAACGCCCAAAATCCGGAGCGGCGCTGCGGGGAATAAAGGCCGAAGGGGGGTGGGGGGTAGTGTGCACCGAATACTGCAGCATTCACCCCACATCTGATGACAGCCCCTATGCCTTTTTGACGCTGTGGGAGGATAGCGATATCGCACCATTGGCCCTGACGGCCGATGCCATTCATGCCCATGGCGCGTTGGCGGGAATCGAGCTTTGGCATGGGGGCGGGCATGCCAGCAACCGGCTGACCCGCGTGCCCGGTATTGGACCATCGCAACAACCGGCCTTGTATCATCTGCCCACAACGGCCCGGGAGATGGACAAATCGGACATTCGGGCGTTTCGCGGATGGCAGCGCGCTGCCGCGCGCCGGGCCAAACAGGCGGGTTTCGATATCGTCTATGTCTACGCCGGGCATGATTACCTGCCGTTTCAGTTTCTGTCACCGCTGACCAATCGGCGGTCTGATGAATATGGCGGATCCTTGGAAAACCGGGTGCGTCTGCTGCGCGAGATGATCGAAGACACCCGCGACGAAGTGGGCGACACCTGCGCTGTCGCGGTGCGGTTGGCGGTAGATGAATTGCATGGGCCCAAAGGCATCACCAGTTCGGGCGAGGGGCGCGAGATTGTTGAAATGCTGGCCGAATTGCCCGATCTTTGGGATGTGAACGTGGCGGGCGCCTTGGGCAATGACAGCAAGACAGCCCGGTTTTCACCCGAAGGCTATCAAGAAGAGCATGTGGGATTTGTGAAGGCGCTGACCAGCAAACCTGTGGTGTCGGTCGGGCGGTTTACTTCTCCGGAAACCATGGTTGATCAAATAAAACGCGGCGTGCAAGATTTCATTGGCGCGGCGCGGCCCTCTATTGCGGACCCGTTCTTGCCCGCCAAATTGCGCGATGGGCGGGCCGACGAGATTCGCGAGTGTATTGGGTGCAACATCTGCCGCGCGGCCAACAATGAGGGCGTGCCGCTGCGGTGCACCCAGAACCCGACGATGGGGGAAGAATGGCGTCGTGGGTGGCATCCGGAACGGATCGCCGCCTATGCCCGGCGAGAGACCGCGCTTGTTGTTGGAGGGGGGCCTGCCGGTCTGGAGACGGCGTTGACCTTGGCGCGGCGGGGCCTGAGCGTGTCGTTGGCCGAGAAATCCCGAACCTTTGGGGGGCGCATCTTGAACGAAATGCGGCTGCCGGGGTTGTCTTCTTGGGGGCGGGTGCGCGATTGGCGTCTGGCCATGTTGGCCAAACAACCCAACGTCCAGATGTTTCCGGGCAGCGAGATGACGGCAAGCGACATTGCCGATTTCGGGGCGGATCATGTGGTGATCGCCACGGGAAGCCGCTGGCGCCGCGATGCGATTGGCGTGGGCAATCTGACGCCGCGTGTCTTTGAGGGGGCGTTGACCCCCGATGATCTGTTCGCGGGCGCCGTGGTGACGGGGCCTGTCGTGATCTTGGAGGACGAGCAGTATTTCATGGCGGGCGCCTGGGCGGAAAAGCTGGCGGCGCAGGGGTTGGATGTCACGGTGGTCACACCTTGGGCCACGCCGTCAACCTTTGGCCTTTATACCAACGAGCAAGATTTCATTCTGGAACGTTTGCTGCGGTTGGGGGTGAAAATCCTGCCTTTCACCTATTTGACGCAGAAGGCAGGCGGGGTGGCAGGTCTGGAATGCGCCTATACCGGCCGGGCGAGCGAGGTGCCTTGCGAAACGTTGATCTTGTGCACGGGGCGGCTGGTACAAGACGATCTGTTTCGCGCCTTGGATGGGCAGGTCAACCGCCTTGTGCGGGTGGGCGATTGTTTGCAGCCCTCGTCAATTGCAGATGCCGTGTATTCGGGACACCGCTTTGCCCAACTTCTGGGGGAAGTGGATGGGCCGCCGCGCCGCGAAATTCCCCAACTGAGGTAAGCCATGCGTTCACGTCGTCCTGCCCGATCCGCCCATGACATTCCGCAGCGCCCTTGGGGGCAGGTGCCGCGTCTGTATGATCCGATCCGGGTGATCTCGGACGATCAGGTGGAAGCGATCCATCGGGCGTCGTTGCAGCTTTTGGCGAAGCAAGGGATCCGTGTGCTGAACGGTGCCGCGATTGATGCCTATCGCCGGGCCGGGGCGCGGGTTGAGGATGCCATGGTGTTTCTGGATCCGGACATGGTGATGGAGCATCTGGCGAGTGTGCCCCGCACCTTCAAGATTGCGGCAAGAAACCGCGCAAAGGATCTGCGATTTGGCGGCAACGACATGGTCTTTTCGTCCGTTGGCGGGCCGGCTTATGTGATGGATCTTGATCGGGGCCGCCGCGATGGCAGTCTGGCCGACATGAATGATTTTCTGAAGCTGTGCCAATCCTTGAATGTCATTCAGCAAGAATCCGGGGGCCCGTTGGAGCCGATGGATCTGCCCGCGCGCACCCGGCATCTGGACCATTACCATTCGGTCATCACGTTGATGGACAAAAGTTGGAACCTTAACGCCTTGGGGCGGGGACGCACCATGGATGGGATCGAAATGGCAGCCCTGTCGATGGGCTGGACGGTGGATGATCTGCTTGCAACGCCCATGATGATGGGGGTGATCAACACCAACTCGCCCCGGCAATTGGACAATCCGATGTCGGAGGGGCTGATGTGTCTGGCCGAACATGGACAGGTCGCCATCGTGACGCCCTTTACACTGGCCGGTGCCATGGCGCCGATCACGATGGCGGGCGCTTTGGTGCTGCAACATGCCGAGGCGATGTTTGGCATTGTTCTGACGCAGATCGTGCGACGGGGCGTGCCGGTGATGTATGGGGGTTTCACGTCGAATGTGGATATGAAAACCGGCGCACCGGCCTTTGGTACACCCGAATATACCAAGGCGGCCCAAGCCTCGGGGCAGTTGGCGCGGCGCATTGGCGTGCCCTTCCGATCGTCCAACGTCACGGCGGCCAATACGGTGGATGCGCAAGCGGCCTATGAATCGCAGATGGCGCTGTGGGGCTGTTTGATGGGGGGGGCGCATCTTGTGATCCATGCCGCGGGCTGGATGCATGGCGGGCTGACGGCGTCTTATGAAAAGCTGATTCTGGACGCGGAAATGCTGGGCATGATGCAGAGTTATTTCACCCCGATGGAGGTGACGGAGGAGAGTCTGGGTCTGGAGGCGATTGCCGAAGCGGGCGTGGGCGGGCATTTCTTTGGGACGGCGCATACCATGTCTCGGTATGAAACGGCGTTTCACGCGCCGATGGTGTCGAACGGTGACAACTATCCCAATTGGCTGCAGCGCGGATCCGAAGATGCGCCGCAGCGCGCCAATCGCATCTGGAAGGATTTGCTGGCGACCTATGAAGCCCCGCCCTTGGACCCGGCCATCCGCGAGGCGGTGGATGATTATGTCGCCCGGCGCAAGGCCGAGGGCGGGGTTGAGACGAACTGATCGGCCGGCGGGGCTTGCCGCGCTTGGCGCTTCTCGACTAGGTTGCCCAAGCGCATATTTTGGGGGCCAGATGTTCGTTCGCGAAACGCCGCAATGGAAAGACTTTGGCCGTGATCTGGTGTCGGCGATGGTGGTGACGGCCGGGGCGCAGGGGCTGCATGCAGATGCCATGGGTCTGGTGGTGATGACGCCGGGGCAGGGCGGGGCGGCGGCGGGGCCGGTGGGTTTTGTGCATCGGGGCGATTGGCACTGCTATCCATGCTCTTTGGTCAAACCCTTTCACCTGATCCATGCCTTGCACGCCTTGGAACAAGGAAGGATTGTGGCGCAATCCGAATTTGACCGGGCCCTGCGTGACATGATCTTGTGGTCATCAAACACCGCCACGAATTATGTGATTGATCTTCTTACGGGCACGACCGGCGATACGCTGCTGTACGGGGCCGATTATATGGATTGGTGCGCCAAACGGGACCGTCTGAACGGCTTTTATGACAAGCTGGGTTGGGACGAGTGGGCCGGGTCGAACATCGTGCAAAAGTTGATGGACGACACCCGCTATGGCCGCGAAGCGCAATTTGCGGGAGACGCGGGCGAGAATTTGAACGGGCTGACGCCGCTGTCGGTTGCCCGCCTGATGTGGGAGATGTTCGAGGGAACGCTGCCCGTCTCGCGGCCGATGTTGGGCCGGGCGCAGGCGATTTTGTCGCGCGATCCCAAAGGGCCGGACGCGCTTAATCCGCATTATCAACTGTCCGAATATCTGGGCGGCGATCTGCCAAGCGATGTGCAGATATGGTCCAAGGCCGGGCACAACCTGTGGACCGGGGATAGCAAGGCCAGTTGGTACAAACATGACATGATCCGAATGGTTGCCCCCGGCCGGGCACCTTTGACGGTGGTGTTGATGACGCAGGGCAAGGGGTTGGCGCAAGACCATCCGGGGGCCTTTCCTGCCTTGGGCCGCCTGATCTGGGAAATGACCGAGGAGATTTGCCATGTCTGAGCGCCTTGTCCCATTTCCGGCCCAAGCCGCGCGCCGGACGGGCCGACTGCGGGTGACGGACCTGCACGAGATCTATTTTGAAGAACATGGCAACCCGACTGGCAAACCGGTCGTCATTTTGCATGGCGGGCCGGGCGGGGGGATTTCGCCGTTTCTGGCGCAGTCGCATGATCCCAAGGTTTACCGGATCGTTCTGTTTGATCAGCGCGGATGCGGCAATTCAACCCCAAATGCCAGCGTGGTTGACAATACGACCTGGGATCTGGTCGGCGATATCGAGGTACTGCGCCGCCATCTGGGCATTGATCGCTGGCAGGTGGTGGGCGGATCCTGGGGGTCAACCCTTGCGCTTTGCTATGCGCTGACCCATCCCACCCGCGTCAGCGAATTGATCTTGCGCGGGATCTTCACCTTGCGGAAATCGGAAATCGACTGGTTCTACCAAAAGGGCGCAGACGCCTTCTTTCCGGATGCGTGGCAGGGATTTGTGGCCCCCATCCCCGTGGCGGAACGCGGCGATCTTTTGGGAGCGTATCACCGGCGACTGACGGGACCGGACGGAGCAGAAAAAGACGCCTGCGCCCGCGCCTGGAGCCGCTGGGAAGGCACCACGATTTCCTTGTTGCCCAATGCCGCGCGGGAAGAGGAATTTTCGGATGCATCTTTTGCGGCGGCCTTTGCTGCGATCGAATGTCATTATTTCCGCAACGGCGGTTTTTTTGCTCAAGACGGGTGGATCTTGAAAAATGCGGGCCAGCTGGCACATATTCCCGGTGTGATCGTGCAAGGCCGCTATGATATGTGCACGCCGTTTCGCACGGCATGGGATCTGCATCAGGCCTGGCCAGAGGCGCAGTTTGAGGTGGTGCATGATGCGGGTCACACGGGAACCGAACCGGGGATCATGGACGCCATGCGCCGCGCGGCCTGTGGGTTTTGCGAAGGATAGCCGCCAAAACGCCGTCATGGCTGCCGCGCGGTCAGCCTATGACACGGTCCAGCATATCCACCCAATTGTCCCAGCACAGGCGCTGGATGAGGGTTTCGCCGTAGCCCGCCCGTTCCATGGCCGCGATCAGATGCGGCAAACCGCTGGCGTCACGCAAAAAGTGGGGGATCATGGTGCCGTCAAAATCGGATCCCAAGGCGACCCCCCCTTCGCCCAGAATCGACAAAAGGTGATCCAGATGGCGGATCAGAACCTCGGGCGCGGTATCGGGGTTCTTGATCCCGTCGGCGCGCACGAAAGCACAGCCGAAGTTGAGCCCGACCAGCCCGCCGCGTTCGGCCATTGCGGTCAATTGTTTGTCGGTCAGATTGCGGGTGGCGGCCGTCAGGGCATGGGCCGCTGAATGGGTTGAAATAAGGGGGCGGGCGGAAATCTTGGCCACATCCCAAAACCCGGCTTCATTCAGGTGGGCGAGATCCATCAAGATGCCCAAGCTGTCACATTCGACCACAAGCCGCTTTCCGGCGTCGGTCAGCCCCGGCCCGGTATCGGGGCTGGACGGGAAGATAAAGGGTACGCCGTGGCCGAAGATGTTTGGCCGGCTCCAGACCAGACCGATCGAGCGTAGTCCGGCGGCGTGGAACAGGTGCAGTTCTTCCAGATCGGCGCTGATTGCTTCGGCGCCTTCCAAGTGCAGAACGGCCGCGATGGCGCCGTCTGCCCGCGCGGCCCGAATGTCGCCCGCCGAACGGCAGGCGCGGATGACATCGGGCCAAGACCGTGTCAGCTTTGCAAAGATCGCAAACTGCGCGATCGTCTCGCGCCGTGCGCCCTCGGCATCGATCTGGGGAAAGTGGCGGGCCATGGCCATAGGGTCGGGTGCGCCCGACGGATCGTTGGCCGCCCAGACGGCAAACAGCCCCCCGCCCAGCCCCCCCGAGACCATCTTGGCGTGATCGATATCCCCCGAGGGCCGCCCTTCAAAGAAACTGCGAGCGGTGAGATCCCTTTCACGCAGCAGACATGACAGCAGGTCGTTGTGACCATCGAAGATCAAATACTGCGCCATTGTGTGCCCCTGCAGACCCTTCTGGGCCTGACCCGTTCAATTTCATTGACAAGATTGCATGAAAGTTGGCCAGATGGTCAAGGAACAACGCAAAGACTCAGTCTCGCTGTTACACAATATTAGAAAAAACGGAACCACAACAAGGAGTTGACCATGATTTTCCAACCCACACGCCGGGGCTTGGGCAAACTTGCCGTTGCTGCACTGATGCTGGGCGCGTCGCCCATGGCCCTTTTGGCCGAAACGCCCGCAGATACGCTTGTGATCGCCGATGCGATTGACGACATCGTATCGCTGGATCCGGCCGAGGCCTATGAATTTTCTGGTCTGGACGTAAACAACAATACCTATGACGGGTTGGTTGAACTGGATCCGACGAGCGGGCAGATGGTACCCGGACTGGCCGAAAGCTGGTCTGTGGCCGAGGATGGCATGACCTATACCTTCAAGATGAAGGCCGGGATTACCTTTGGGTCGGGCAACCCGTTGACCGCTGATGATGCGGCCTTCTCGCTGCAGCGGGCGATCAAACTGAACAAGACACCTTCCTTTATTCTGAGCCAGTTTGGCTGGACGCCGGAAAACGTGGATACGATGGTCACCGCATCTGGCGATACCTTGACGATCAAGACCGACAAAGCCTATGCGCCGACCTTCTTGTACAACTGCCTGACCTCGGGCGTCGCCTCGATTGTGGACAAGGCGGATGTCATGGCCAACGAAGTGGCCGGGGATATGGGGTATGAGTATCTGAAGAACCATTCGGCCGGAACGGGCCCCTATATTCTGAAATCCTTCAAGCCGAACGAAGGCTATATCCTTGAAGCGCGCACCGGCCATTGGCGCGGTGATGCCAAGATCCCCAAAATCTTCATGCAGCACGTTCCCGAAGCCGCGACCCAGCGCCTGATGCTGGAAAAGGGTGACATTGACGTGGCCCGCGAACTGACGCCGACCGATATCGAAGGATTGTCGGGCAACGCCGACGTCAAGATGCAGCAGGATGTGGGCGGTCAGGTGTTCTATCTGGCCTTCAACCAGAAGAACGAAAACTACAAAAACCCCAAGCTGCTGGACGCGATGCGCTGGGCGATCGACTATCAGGGGATGGTTGATACCTTCTTGAAGGGCACCGAAGTGGTGCATCAGAACTTCTTGCCGAAGGGGTATCTGGGCGCGCTGGACGACAATCCTTATTCGCTGGATATCGAAAAAGCCAAGGCATTGGTTGCCGAATCCGGGATTGCCAATCCGACTGTCACCTTGTCGGTGCGCAACGCATCGGACCGCATGGATATGGCCCAATCTATCCAGAACACCTTTGGCCAAGCGGGCATCAAGGTGGAACTGAAGGTGGGCGAGGGTGCCGAGCAGCTGGAGGAATACCGCGGCCGACTGCATGATGCGACCTTGCAATCGTGGGGCCCGGACTATCCCGATCCGCATACCAACGCGTCGACCTTCGCCCAAAATCCGGACAATTCGGACGAGGCCAAAGCGACAGGCTATCTGGCATGGCGCAATGCCTATGATCCGGGCGAGTTGACGGCGCAGACTCAAGCGGCTGTCGAAGAGATGGATCCGGCAAAGCGGATCGAGATGTACGCGCAGATCCAAAAGCAGATCCGCGAAACCTCTCCCTTCATCTTGATGTTCCAGATCAGCTATCAGACCGGGATGCGGGGCAATGTCGGGAACTTCTTCACCGGTGGTTCGACCGATTCGGCCGCCTATTGGCTGGTGACGAAGTAAAACTTAGGGCAGGATCCCATCTTGCACCGTCTCGGGGGAAACAGCGATTTCCCCCGGGGCACCTTTCTTTTTTATTGTCTTGGCCGATGACACGCGATCGGGCGTTGGAGAAGTCTTTGTGACGTCAGATCGCATGACAAGCACGGTTCGGCAGATCGGGGGGACGGCGCTGACGCTGCTTGTCACCTTTATCGGACTATTGGCTGTGACCTTTATCATCAGCCGCGTGGTGCCGATTGATCCAGTCAGCTCAATCCTGGGCGACAGGGCTTCGGCCGCGCAGATCGCCGAAGCGCGTGAGCGTCTGGGGCTGGATCAGCCGATGTGGCAACAATTCTGGATCTATGTCACACAAGCCCTGCAGGGGGATCTGGGCCTTTCCGTGCGCACCCGCGAGCCGGTGGCCGCCGAAATTGCGCGGTATTTCCCCGCCACCTTGGAACTTGCGACCCTTGCCACGATCCTGGGCGTTGTCGTGGGCGTGCCCGCAGGGGTTCTGGCCGCAACAAAGCCGGGCAGCCTTTATGACCAGATCGTGCGGCTGATCGGGCTGATGGGCTATTCCATGCCGGTGTTCTGGCTTGGGTTGATCGGACTTTTGGTGTTTTACGGTCAGCTTGGCTGGGTCTCTGGGCCTGGACGATTGGACGCCAGTTTCCAGATGATGTTTGAATTCGAAGTGACGCCATTGACGGGCATGATCCTTGTCGATACCGCGCTTGCCGGACGGTGGGACATGTTTGCCAATGCGTTCAGTCACATCATCCTGCCTGCCAGTCTTTTGGGCTATATCTCTATGGCGTATATCAGCCGGATGACCCGCAGTTTCATGATGAATGAGCTGGGGCAGGAATATATCACGACCGCCCGGGTGAAGGGCATGCCAGAGCGCCGGGTGGTATGGGTTCACGCCATGCGCAATGTGATGGTGCCGCTGATTACGGTGGTGGCGCTGTCCTATGCCAGCCTGCTGGAAGGGGCGGTTCTGACCGAGACGATCTTTGCCTGGCCCGGACTTGGCAGTTACATCACCGATGCCTTGTTGGTGGCCGACATGCCGGCAGTTCTGGGGGGCACGGTGGTGGTCGGGGCGGTGTTCATCGGGCTGAACATGCTGTCAGATCTGTTGTACCGTCTTGTTGATCCGAGGGCTTTGTGATGCGCACCATGGACTGGCTTCGCGATCAAAACCCCACCAGCCGCGCGCAGGCCCGGGCGGGACAGGCCTATTTGAATTGGCTGCGATTGAGACGCAATCCCTTGGCGATGGCCGGGCTTTTGATCACGGTGATCTTGTTGCTGGTGGCCCTGCTGGCCCCTTGGCTTGCGCCGCATGATCCCATCGCCCAAGATCTGTCGCAGCGTCTGTTGCCGCCCTTGTCACCCGGTTATCCGATGGGAACGGATGAATTCGGCCGCGATATCCTAAGCCGGATCCTGTTTGGCAGCCGCATTACCTTGTATATCGTGCTGCTGGTCGTGTTGACGGCCCCGGTGGCGGGGCTGTTCATCGGCACGGTTGCGGGATATTTTGGCGGCTGGGTGGATGCCGTGTTGATGCGGATCACCGATATCTTTCTGGCCTTTCCCAAGCTGATTTTGGCGCTGGCGCTTGTGGCGGTCTTGGGCCCGGGCATGGTCAACGCGGTGTTGGCCATTGCCTTGACATCCTGGCCGCCTTACGCGCGCGTTGCGCGGGCCGAGACGCTGACCGTGCGAAATTCGGACTATATCGCGGCGGTCAAGCTGCAAGGTGCGGGCGGCGGGCGGGTGATCTGGGGCCATATCATGCCGATGTGCCTGCCTTCGGTGATCATCCGTGTGACCTTGGATATGGCAGGCGTGATCCTTACGGCGGCTGGACTTGGCTTTTTGGGGCTGGGTGTGCAGCCGCCTTTGCCAGAATGGGGCGCGATGATTTCTTCGGGCCGTAAATATCTGTTCGAACAATGGTGGGTTGCCACAATGCCGGGGCTTGCCATTTTCATCGTTTCCTTGGGCTTCAACCTTTTGGGAGACGGTCTGCGCGATGTTTTGGACCCAAGGAGTGCAGGAAAATGACCCTGCTGTCCGTGCGCAATTTGAAGGTGTCGTTCGACACGGAAACCGGCGTGGTCGAAGCGGTGCGCGGCGTCTCTTTTGATCTGGGGCGCGAGAGGTTGGGCATCGTAGGGGAATCAGGCTCTGGCAAGACGATGACGGGGCGGTCGGTTTTGCGGTTGATCCGCCCGCCGGGGCGCATCGAAGCCGACGAGATGCGCTTTGACGGGGTGGATCTGATGGGGGCAAGCGAAACGCAGATGCGGGCCTTGCGGGGCCGGCGCATCGCCATGGTGATGCAAGATCCGAAGTATTCGCTGAACCCGGTCATGAAAGTGGGCGCGCAATTGATGGAAGGGCTGCGCCAGCGCGATGGTTTGACGCGCGCCGCCGCCCATATCAAAGCCGTCGAGGCGTTGGAGGCCGTGCAGATCCGTGACCCAGAGCGGGTGATGCTGGCCTATCCGCACGAATTGTCGGGCGGAATGGGCCAGCGGGTGATGATTGCCATGATGTTGATCCCGAACCCTGATTTGCTGATCGCGGACGAACCGACGAGCGCGCTGGATGTGACGGTTCAGGCCGAGGTGCTGGCGATTCTGGACGGTCTGGTTCGCGACCGGGGGATGGGATTGATCTTTATCAGCCATGATTTGCGACTTGTCGCCCGCTTTTGCGACCGGGTCTTGGTGATGTACAGGGGCAAGATTGTGGAAGAACTGGCGGCGCGCGATCTGCTGCACGCGCGCCATCCCTATACCCAAGGGTTGCTGAACTGTCTGCCGCGCATCGGGGGGCCACGGCAACCGCTGCCGGGGCTTGACCGTTCTGCCGATTGGGCGGTGTAACATGGCGCTGATCGAGATTGAAAATCTGTCGGTGACCTATCGGTCCAAGGGGCGCAGTGTCACCGCGGTGGAAAGCGTGTCCTTGGGCGTGGAGGCGCGCCAAAGCTTTGGCCTTGTGGGTGAAAGCGGATCGGGCAAATCGACCATCCTGCGCGCGATCTGCGGTTTGGCCCCGGTGACGGGCGGTACCATCCGTATTGGCGGCGATCTGGTGCCAACGCCGCGCGGGCGGGCCTTTTCAGCGCGGGTTCAGATGGTATTTCAAGACCCCTACGCCAGCTTGCACCCGCGCCATACGCTGGACCGCACCCTGTCAGAACCTTTGGCGATCCACGGCATCGGCCAGACCGATGCGCGCGTGATGCAGGCGCTGGACGATGTGGGTTTGCCGCAAAGTTTTCGGTTTCGCTATCCCCATCAGTTGTCAGGTGGGCAGCGTCAGCGCGTGGCGATCGCACGTGCCTTGATGCTGCGGCCAGAAATCTTGTTGCTGGACGAGCCGACAAGCGCGCTGGATGCCTCGGTTCAGGCGGAGACGTTGAATCTTTTGAACCGATTGCGCACCGAGCGGGGTTTGACGTTCTTGATGGTCAGCCATGATCTGGCTGTCATTGACCATATGTGTGACCGAATTTTGGTGATGCAAAACGGGCGCGCGGTGGAAGAGCTGTCGCGGCAGGACCTTGCCAGCGCCAAGATGAAAACCGATTATGCCCGCAGCCTGTTTTCGGCCTCGGCCGACCGGATGCTTGAACCTTGAAGAGGCCCAGATGATCCCTGTTTTTGACGGTCACAATGACATCTTGTACCGCATTGATGCGCATTCGGCCAAGCGCGAGGCGCTGTGGCTGCGTGGGGAAGATGCGTGGCAAATGGATCTGCCGCGCATGCAAAAAGGGGGCTTTGCAGGTGGCTTTTTTGCCGTCTACATCGCCTCTCCCTCCGAAGGGGAGGCTGCATCGTTTCTGGACGCGATGAACAATCCGCCCTACGATTTGCCTTTGCCGGCGCTGATTGCAGCGGATGTCGCCTTGCCCAAGGCCATGGAACTGGTGGGCCATCTGATGTGGATGGAGCGGGCCGCCAAAGGCGCTTTCAAGATTTGCCGTACCGCCAAGGAGCTGCGCGAATGTCTGCGCGACGGGGTGATTTCGGCGATTTTGCATTTTGAAGGGGCCGAAGCGATCGGCGAAAATCTGGATGCGCTGTATCAATTCCATGCCATGGGCCTGCGGTCCCTTGGGCCGGTCTGGTCACGTCCGACAATCTTTGGCCATGGCGTGCCGTTTGCCTTCCCTTCGGGGCCTGATACCGGATTGGGGCTGACCCATGCCGGAAAAGATCTGATCCGGGCCTGCAATGACTTGCGCGTGATGGTGGACCTGAGCCATCTGAACGAGAACGGATTTTGGGATGTGGCCAAGATTTCGACCGCGCCTTTGGTCGCGACCCATTCGAATGCCCATGCCCTGTGCCAAACCAGCCGCAACCTGACAGACCGGCAACTGCATGCCATCCGCGATACGGGCGGCATGGTGGGGTTGAACTTTGCCACCTGCTTTTTGCGCGAGGACGGGCGCGAAGGCGCCGACATGACGCTGGAGCCGATGCTGCGCCATCTGGATCATCTGATCACGCAATTGGGCGAAGATCATGTGGGCCTGGGATCTGATTTTGATGGGGCGACCATTCCGCAAGACATTGGCGATGTGGCAGGTTTGCCCGTGCTGATCAAGGCGATGCAGGACCACGGCTTTGGCCCGGCCCTGATGAAAAAGCTGGCGCATGAGAACTGGTTTACCCTTCTCGAGCGGACCTGGGGGCAGTAACACAAGGGGGATAAGCCCCTGCTGAAAGGTTTTCCCATGTCCGCGCCTCTTGCCATTGTCACTGCTGGAACCTCGGCCCTTGGTCGCGATTTCGTGCTGGCCCTTGCCGGGGCTGGGTATGATGTGGCGTTTACCCATCTTGGCTCGGCCGAGGCGGCAGAAACCTTAGGCGGTCAGGTGCAAGCCCTTGGGCGCCGTGCCATTTTTGACGATTGTGATGCCGCAGACGAAGCCGCGGTTGAGGCGTTTCACGCCAGGGCGGCCGCCTTTGGCGGGGTGCCGCGGGTTCTGGTCAACAATGCGGGTGTGCAAACCTGGTCGCCGCTGCTGGATCTGAAAGTCGAGGATTGGGACCGCGTGATTGGCACCAACCTGCGCGGCACCTTCTTGAACACACGGGCCGTGGGCCGCGCCATGCGGCAAGCCGGGCAGGGCGGGGCCATTGTGACGCTGGGGTCAGGGTGCAACAAGCAGGCGTTTCCCCGTTTGGTGGATTATACCGCCTCCAAGGGGGGGATTGAGCAGTTCACCAAGGTGGCCGCTGTGGAACTTGGCCCCTATGGGATAAGGGTCAATTGTCTGGCGCCGGGGGCGATTGCGACAGAACGCACCGCCCGAGAGGCGCCTGATTATGCCGCCACGTGGGCGCCGGTGACGCCGCTGCGCCGCGTCGGCACGCCGGCCGATCTGGTGGGGCCCTTGTTGTTTTTGGTGTCGGATGCCGCCGCCTTTGTGACCGGGCAGACCTTGTGGGTGGATGGCGGCGCTTTCAGCCAGGCCAATTGGCCCTATCCAACCTGACCGTAAGGTTTTTCCAAAGCGCCGCATTGCCTAAGTCTTCTTTGCTTTTGGCATGCCGCATGCGAAGATTTTCGAAAGCCTGACAGGGCCAACCAAACAAGGAAAATGATATGAGCCGCCACGACCCCGCGCTTGACGATCTTCGCGCAAATGTTGCGGTGCCCTTTGAGCGCGCCCACGCGATGCCAAAAGCCGTCTACACCAGTGAGGCCTTCGCCCAGTTGGAACGCGCCCATATCTTTGGCAAAGCCTGGCTTTGTGCGGGCCGGGCCGATGCGTTGAAAGAACCGGGCGATTACATGACGATGGAAATCTCAGGCGAGCCTGTGATCATACTGCGCGACAAGGATGGGGCACTGCGCGGTCTTTCCAATGTCTGCCGCCACAGGATGAGCACCCTGTTGGAAGGGCGCGGTCATGTCAGGGCCATCGTGTGCCCTTATCATGCGTGGACCTATAATCTGGATGGCAGCCTGCGCGGCGCGCCGGCAATGACCCTGAACGAAAGCTTTTGCAAAGAGGTGATTGGTCTGCCGCAGGTTCGGGTGGAAAACTGGCTTGGCTGGATCATGGTGACCTTGAACCCTGATGCCCCCGCGCCCGCAGAGGCGCTGGCCGAGGTCGGTGCGCTGGTGGGGCATCTTGGGATGGAAACCTATAGCGAAACCTTCCGTGAAGAGTTTCGCTGGGCCACCAACTGGAAGGTGCTGGCCGAGAATTTCATGGAAAGTTATCATTTGCCTGCCTGTCACGCGGGCACGATCGGGGGGGCCTCCAAGCTGGAGGAAATGGTTTGTCCCGTGGGGTTTAATGCCTTCAATTATCATTTCATCTTGAAAAACGATACGGTGCCCTTGGCTTTGGCCCATCCATCCAACACGACGTTGCAAGGGGATGAGCGGCGGATGACATGGCTGTTGGCGATCTATCCGTCGTTGTTGATCACGTTAACGCCGGGATATTTTTGGTATCTTAGCCTGACGCCAGATGGTCCGGGCCATGTCAAAGTGCTGTTTGGCGGGGGCATGTCGCCCGAATGGATGGCCGATCCTTCGGCGGCGGAAAACTTGGCGCGGGTGAAGGCGCTGCTGGACGATGTGAACGTCGAAGACAAGGGCTGCACCGAACGGGTGTACCGTGGGCTGATTGCGGCCATGTCGCACCCGGGGCCTCTGAGCCATCTGGAACGGCCGAACTTTGAATTTGCCCAATACATTTCCCGCATGATCCCGTGACAGGTATTGGCCGCGGACGGGCGGCTGCCGCTTTTGCACATCAAACCTGTGGGAAGGAACGGGAAACGACCTTGGCCCTTGCCCTTGGCGGCTGGGGCGTTACCTTTGGTCTATGAACAACGCCCCCATCCTGATTGTCGCCCATGGGCAACCCTCGGACCCGCAGAAAGCGGAAGACGAGCTGGCCCTTTTGGGCCGTGCCCTTGGCGCCTTATTGCCTGAGCGTGCGGTGGAAACCGCAACCCTTGCCGCCCCCGGCGTGATGGCGAAAAAATTGGCGGCGTTGGGCCCCGGCGGGCGGGTGTATCCCTTGTTCATGGCTGGCGGGTGGTTTACGCGGGTTTTGCTGCCAAAGCGATTGGCCGAGGCTGGCGCGGAAGATTGGCATGTTTTGGAACCCATGGGCTGCGATCCGGCCGTGCATGATCTGGCTGTACGGATCGTCGCCGAAACGGGTCATGTCACGCAGGTGGTCCTGGCCGCCCATGGATCCGGCCAAAGCCCGGTGCCATCCGACATTGCGCATCATGTTGCAGGCCTGATCTCGGCGCGTCTGGGGGTTGCGGCGCAAGCGGCCTTTATCGACCAAAGCCCGCGCCTTGCCGAGGTGCAGGCCAAAGAAACAGGCGCCGTTTGCCTGCCGTTTTTTGCAGCGCCCGGCGGCCATGTCACGCAGGATATTCCCGCCGCCTTGGCCGAAGCGGGCTTTGCCGGGCGGATTTTGCCGCCCTTGGGGTTAGATCCGCGCCTGCCTGCGCTGATTGCGGCAGCTGTCAGGAAGGGCGCGCTGGTTTGCCAAGAAGAATGCCGGTGGCGCCGACCCTAAACGGTATAAAGGTATAGATCGAAATCCACTTCGCTGACCGTGCGGTTCACCCGGGCATATTCTGCAGATTTCACGGCCGTGAACGTGCGGTGCATATCTGCTCCAAGCGCGTCGATCAAAAAGGTTGAGGATTTGGCCGCTTGGATGGCGCTGCGCCAATCGGCGGGAATATCAACCTGCGACACCGCATCATAGCCATTGCCCGTCACCTCTGGACCGGGGTCAATCTTGTGCGCAAGCCCATGACGAATGCCCGCCAGAACCGTTGCCGCCACCAGATAGGGATTGGCATCCACCCCAGCAGGGCGATGTTCGATGCGCCGCGCGCGGATGTCTCCGGCCGGAATGCGCAGGGCGACTGACCGGTTGTTGACGCCCCAGGTCGGAGAAACGGGCGCATAGGACTGGCTGGCAAAGCGGCGCCATGAATTGGCATGCGGGGCAAAGACCAGCATGCTTTCGCCCATGGTCTGGATCAGGCCACCCATTGAATGACGTATCGTGTCGTTATACTGGCCCTCGGTGGGTTCAACGAACACATTCTGCCCCGCCTTATCCAGCATCGAGACGTGGAAATGCATGCCGGATCCGGCATATTCTTCGTTTGGTTTGGCCATGAAACAGGCGGTCACACCATGCAGGCGGGCGTGCATGCGCACAAGACGCTTGAGCCGCATCAGATCATCCGCAGCCTGCATGACATTTTCGCGGTAGTGCAGAGTCAATTCATATTGTCCGGGCGCAAATTCGGAAATCAAGGTTTCAACCTTGATCCCCGCGGCCTTGGCCCCGGCATATACATCGTTGAACAAGGGCAACATGCCGTGCAATTGGTCTACCGAATACACATCGGTCTTTGAATTGGGCCGCCCGTCCAGCACGTCGCGCGCGGGTACCATCTTGCCGCGCGGATCCCGCTCGTTTGCCAACAAGAAAAACTCAAGCTCGAAGGCGCCGGCGGGAAAAAGCCCTTCGGCGGCCAACGCATCAACCTGCCGCCGCATGGCGTGGCGCGGATCGCTTGTCATTTGGCTGCCATCCAGATTGTAGAGCGACAGGAACACCTCACCGCGGGCCGGTGTGGTGCCGACAAGGGGAATCAGACTGCCCGGAATGGGCCATGCGCGCCGATCACCATCGCCCTGATCCCAGATCAGGCCGGTTTCATGCACATCCTCGCCGCAGATATCCAGACCCAGAATCGAAATCGGCATATGCCGCCCCGTCTTGTAGATCGACAAAAGCTCGTGCCGGCGAATGATTTTTCCCCGCCCGATTCCGTTGGAATCGTGCAAGACAATGTCGAAGGCTTCAATCTCGGGATGGGCGGCCAAGAACGCTTCGGCCTCTGCAACGGTGGATCCAGAGGGGCTGGGCAGGTCGGTCATTTTGCATCTCGGTTAAAAAGGTCTGTCAGCACTTCGTCGAAGGCGGCGATCAGGCGGTCCACCTGACGCGTCTTCGTTTTAGGGCAGATCAGCATCATGTTATGGAACGGTGCAATCAGGCTGCCGCGGTTCAAAAGGGCGGTATGCAGCGCTGATTCTACTTGGGGTTGATGGGCCTGTGCGGCCTCGGTGCCATTATTCAACGGGCCGCTGGCGCAGATAAATTCAACCCGCGCGCCCACGCGGACCACGTGCCAGGGCGCGCCCACTTTGTTGATCGCAGCCGTCAGGCCAACAGACAGACGTTCGGCCAGACTTTCCATGTGGGCGTAATTCTTGCGCGTCATGACTTCGCCCAAAGTGGCCCGCAAGCAGGAGAATTGCAGCGGATTGGCAGACAGGGTTGTGCCCATGCCCGAATGGCCGGACGGGCGCTGTGCGTTGGCGATTGCATAGCGATCCGCCATCTGCGGCGTCATGCCCCAAACGGCGGTGGGCAGACCGCCCGCAACGCATTTGCCGACCACGAACATGTCAGGCGACAAATCATGCACCCGGGTATAGCCGCCAAGGCCTGTCGAAATCGTGTGAGTTTCGTCGATGATCAAGACGGCACCGTATTTGGTGGCAAGGGCGCGCAGACCGGCGTGAAAACCCTCTTGTGGCAAGACCATGCAGGAATTGGTCATGACAGGTTCGGTCAGGATGGCAGCCACATCGCCCTTGGCCAGTGCCGCCTCGACCCCGGCCAAATCGTTGAATTCGCAGGCCACCGCCCCTAGGGACAGATCGGCAACCTGGCCCAGAAGACCCACCCGATTGCGCGTGACGCCATCGACCAGTTCGACCATCACATCATCAACCGTACCGTGATAGCATCCGTGAAAGACCAGAATCTTGGGCCGACCCGTGACCGCGCGGGCGACGCGGATGGAAAAACGGTTGGCATCGGTTGCCGTGGTCGCGATCTGCCAGCGGAAATCGCCAAAGCGATGTGTCAGAAGATGCCCCGCGGCAAGGGCGTCTTCGGTGGGCAGCATGAAGGTCAGGCCGCGGCGGGCCTGCGCGCGAAGCGCCTTGGCCACAGGCTCGGGCGAGTGGCCGAACATCGAACCGGTATCACCAAGGCAAAAGTCATCCAGTTCAAAGCCGTCGATGTCGACGATGCGCGCATCCTTGGCGTCTTGCACCAAGGGCAGAAACGGCATCGGCCAGTCTTTCATCCAATGCAGGGGCACATTGTCAAGAAACACTCCGGCCCCCTTGGCCGCAGCCCGGGATTTTACGCGCCCTGCCGCAAAGCGTTTTGCTTCGCGCGCTGCGAACGCTGTCAGCCGGTCCGGATCAATCCCGGCGATCAGATCTTTGCCCATGGCATCCCCCGCGTCATCACATGCGCCCTTATGCCAAAGAATTTGATCAAATCAAAGGCGCAGCACAAAAGAATTTCCGGACGATGTCCGCGACGCTCCGGCCTAGCGATTGACCCGAACTTCGATCATGCGCGGCCCCTCGCAGGCCTGGGACAGGGCCCATGTCAGAACCTCCGGCTCGTTCGGGATCGACGTGAAGGGCAGATCGCAGGCAGCCGCGAAGGGTTCCATCCGCAAGGGAGAGGGCGTGCAACCAATGACTTCGGTGTTGGCGCCGCGCATCGCTTCGGCGATTTCCATGAAGGCGGCGTTGTTCCAGACAACGAAGGTGATGGGCAGCTTTTCATCCACGGCCGTGCGCAACTCGCCCGGGCTGAATTGCAATCCACCATCGCCGATCAGGCAGATCACCGGCACGCCCGGCAAGGCCAATGCCGCCCCAACGGCGGCACCCGGGCCAAAGCCAAGCGCGCCATATCCGGTGGCGGCATTGAACCAGCCGCCGGGGCGGTCGTGATCATAGTAGAGATTGGCAGCATAAACGGGCTGCGTGCTGTCGCCCACGATGACGCATCCCTTGATGGCCGTGCGGATCGCTTCGACCATTTGCAGCTGGCCCGGCATTGGGGCGTACATCTCTCCCAGATCGGCGCGGGCGTTGTGGCGCGCGACATCGGCCCGTGCCGCGCCATCGGACTTGCGTGCGGTAAGGGCGGGCAACAGGGCGGTTACAAAGGCCCCGGCATCGGCCTGCACGGTCAAGGCTGCGGGATGGCGCGCCAATTGGTCGGCGCAGACATCCACCCGGATCATGGTGGACAGGGCCGGCAAAGTGCCGGTTGCATACATGTCGAAATCGGTTTGGCCGATCTCGCTGCCCAAGACCAGCACTTGATCAGAACCGGCAATCAGGGCCCGCACGGCCTGAACCGAGGGGGACGCAGGCACACAGAGCGGATGGCCATGCATCATGCCGCGCGCGTTCACGGTTTGCACCACGGGGGCATCCAGCCGTTCGGCCAAGGCCCGCAGTGAGGGGTCCAGCCCGCGGGCGCCGCCGCCCGCGATGATCACCGGCCGTTTGGCGGCGTTCAGAAGGGCGGCCACCTGCACCATGTCCCGATCGGCCACACAGGGCCGGGCGGGCAAGGCCGCCGGGGCCGCCAGCGGTGGACAGGGCAGGGGCATCACATCGGTCGGAACTTCGATATGAACTGGTCCGGGTCGGCCGGTGGCCAAAGTGGCAAAGGCCCAATCCAGAACCTCGCCCACTTCAGACGGTTCGGTGATCTGGCGGCTGGGGCAAAGGGTGCGCACCATGGCCTGCTGATCGGGCAATTCATGTAGTCGGCCAAAACCTTTGCCCAGACTATCACGGCGATTGACGCCGGAAATCACCAGAACGGGCACGGAATCTTCGCGGCTTTGGGCCATGGCGGTCAGGGCATTTGTTATGCCAGGTCCGGTGATGACCAAAGCCACACCCGGACGGCCCGACGCGCGCGCATAGCCGTCGGCCATGAAAGCGCAGCCTTGTTCATGGCGCGCCGTCACGTGGCGGATCGGGCTGCCTGAGAGGCCACGGTACATTTCAACCGTGTGCACACCGGGAATTCCAAAGATCACTTCAACCCCGCGGGCGGCCAAACCTTCGACCATCCGCTCGCCAACCGTCTTCATGCCGCTGCCCCTTGTTGCGCCTGTGCAAAGGCGATGATGCGTGTACACGCCTCGTCAATCAAGGCGTCCTGTTGTGTCAGGCTGATCCGGATCCAGCCTTTCAGACCCGCACCAAAGCTTTCGCCCGGCATCACGGCCACACCTTTTTCTTGCAGCAATGCCCGGGCGAAGCCATCGCCGCTGTGCCCCAAGGCGCGCACATCGACCACCGCGAACATCCCCGCTTCGGGGATTGGAACGCGCAAGCCAGAGACTCCGTCAAGACGGGCGTGAACAAGGGCGGCGCGCCGGGAAAACCGCGCGGCCATGCCTTGTGCCACGGATGAGGGTTCCAAGATTGCCAATGCCGTCATATCGGCAATGAAGGGTTGGTTGCCAAACAGCATCGCCTCTGCCAAGGGCAACAGTTTTTCGGCAAAGGCGGACGGACCGACGGCCCAGCCCGAGCGAAACCCCGGTGCTGCGTGGGATTTTGAAATTGATGAGGTCAAAACCACCCTGTCTGCCAGATCGGCACGATCAAAGGGCGAGCGGAAGGTCACCCCCGGGAACACCAATTCTTCGTAGACCTCGTCCGAGACGATCCAAAGATCGTGCTGGCGGGCCAAGGCGGCCAAAGCCGCGATCTCGGCGTCGCGCAGAACGGCGCCCGTGGGGTTATGGGGTGAATTGACAAACACAACGCGGGTGCGCGGCGTGATCTTGGCCGCCACATCCTCGGCCTGAAGCCGAAACCCCTTTTCAGGACGCAGCGCCACTGGGATGATCTTGGCCCCCGTTGCGGCGATCACGCCTTCGTAGGTGGCATACATCGGATCGCCGACGATCACTTCGTCCTGCGGCCCAAGAAGCGCCATCATCACGGCAAAAAGCGCGGTCTGTGTGCCGGGCAGCGCAATAATTTGATCGGGGTCAATAGTCCGCCCGGTCCGGCGGGTGTATTTTGCCGCCAGTGCTGCCAGAAGGCCCGGCTCTCCGCGCCCGTTGGAATAGCCGATCCGGCCGGCGTCAATTCCGTCTTTGGCGGCCTTTAGCAACCTGTCGGGCGGGGGCACGTCCGGTTCGCCGATGGTCAATTCGATCACTTCGGCGCCTTGCGATTTCATCTTGCGGGCCAAGTGATGGATTTCCCATTTTGCGCCGCCGAGGCCATGAAGCCGATCGGTGATTGGTGCGTATCTCATGCCATGTCCTGATGTTCTGTCTTGAAGGCGGTCAAAAGATCCACCTCGAGTATTTTGCCAACGGCGATCAGCCCGATTTCCAGAATTTCACCGGGTTCAAACACTTCGGGCACGGCGGACGCTTCCATCCAAAGACCGTCGATCACCCCGTTGCAGGCAATGGCCGCGGCGCGCGGGCACCGCGGATTTGTCATTTCGGGAAGGTGTTCAATCAGGTTTTGCAAAAGGTCGCGGTAGGCGAGATAGGTTTGAATGTGAACTTTTCTGATCTGCGGATCAATCTGGACTCCATGCAGGAAGCCGGCCCAAAGACCAACGCGCGTTGGATCGACCACCGGCGGCTGCAAAGAGGCCGCCACAAAAGTGGCCAGCCGAACGACGGGGTCTGGCCGGGCGTCATCCAGCACGGCCGCGTTGTCAGCCGTCATGCGGTCCATCATCCGGCGGTAGCTTTCGCGTACCAGATCCTCTTTTGAAGCAAAATAATGCCGGATCAAACCGGCCGTCACACCCGCCTTTTCGGCAATGGCGCGCACAGTGGCAGCCTTTGGCCCCCCGTCGGCGATCAGTTCCAGCGCTGCGTTGATCAACGAATCGCGCCGCACATCTTCGGATTCTCGTTTGTAGGGACGGCGGTCTGATGCCATGTCGATTGCCTTGTTTTACAAATGATCAATAACCCAAGGGGGAAACAACTTCACGCGAAATAATTGACCGCCCGCACCATCGCGGAGGCCCAATTCGGCGCAAAGCCTAAAGGGATTCAGGTTTGTCAGGGCTTTTTTGGCTCATCTGGGGGCCGACCGTCCATCACGTCTTTGTGTATAATGATATCTGATGTGGGGTAGGCCTCAATCAGGGCGCGGCGCAAGGCGGCCCCGATGGCATGCGCTTCACGTAGGGTCTGCTCTCCGTCCAGTTCGATATGCAGGTTCACAAAGGTCCGGCTTCCGGCGGTGCGGGTCTTCAAATCATGATATCCATACACCCCCGGCCAGCCGCGCACGATGGTGGCCATCCCTTCGATCACGCTGGGATCTGCGCGGCGGTCCATCAACGCATCCCATGCCGATTTGCCGATGGTGAGCGCCGAAACGGCCATGAACGCGGCTGCTGCCAGTGCCACCACCGAATCGATGCTGGTCAGTCCAAACCGCTGGGCCGCCCAAAGGGACAGGATGGCCCCAAAAGCCGGAAGCATATCGCCGATGTAATGCAACCGGTCTGCCGCCACCACGCGGCTGCCGGTGCGGCGCGCGACATAGCCCTGCCAAAGCACCAAACCTGCGGTTAGCCCGATTGAAACGGCCATCACCAACATGCCCTCTTGCTCGGCCCCGATGGACAAACGGTCTGGGACCCAAAGCCGCCGGAGGGCCGAGGTGGCGATCACGCCAGCCGAAATGAGGATGAAGATCGATTGCGCCAACGACGCCAGATCTTCGACTGAGGTATGGCCAAAAGCATGGTCTTCATCTGCTGGTTTGGCCGCGTAGATCGTGGCGGCCAAAGCCCCCATCGAAATCATAAGATCAAGCGCAGAATCGGCCAATGACGCGGCGACAGACAGGGATCCTGTCTGGCCAAGGGCCCAAAGCTTCATCAGGACCAGTGCAATCGCAACGAGCACCGAAACGAGCCCGGCCGAGATGTTCAATCTGATCGATTCTTTCAGGGCCATGGGTGATCCTTTGGTTCCCGTCGGGGTATCGCAGGGTCATCTGGCCATAGCAAGCGGCGCCCGGGCCGTCGGCGTTAGTTGACGATTTCGTCGGCGCCAACCCCCCAAAGTGCTGTTTTGTGCACCCATCCCTTTTCCCCCTCGACCGAAACGCGGCACCATGTGGGATCGCATTCCAACAGACGGCCAACAACGCCATATTCGGCTTGAAAGACCACGGCAGACCCATCCTCGGCTTGCATCAGAAATTCCGCCATATCCTGTGTCACCAAGACCGAGCGTGACGAGGACAAAAGAGAGTAATGCACCCAGCCGCCCGCGCCATCCACATCTTCGACCCGACGCCAGTTTTCATATTCCGCCGTCACTTTCAACGGCATGCCGGACAAAGTGAACACCCAGTCGATTCGGTGCGTGAGCCCCGGGCCGCGCCGCGCATTGCCTTCGTTGGTCTTCAAGGACACATAACGCGGAAGGGGAAGCTGCGTGACCTGTCCTATGTTTGGATCGCGCGGCACTGGCTTTTTGGCAGAACTTGAGACTGCACCGGGCGCAATTTCGGTTGCCGGCTCGCTTGTTTGCTGGGCGGTGAGGGTGCTGCCCACCGAAAGCGCAAAGATCAGCGCCAAACCCATGGTCGATCGTCTGTTGACTTTCATCTGCTCTGCCCGTCCTGTGAACGCCTGCTGCGCAATAATGTTGCGCCGCCATCCGCTCTGTGTGGTTGCCTCTGGTGCCGGGGCTTGTGATCCGCCTCGCTTGCGGACACTGTGCCACCAGATGCGCCGATTTGAAAGACTGGGGAGAACTTTCATGCCTGCAAGCCGCCCAAGTGTTGTTGTGACGCGACGCTTGCCCGAACCCGTCGAAACCCGCCTGAAGGAATTGTTTCAGGTTGAACTGCGCGAGACCGACGCCCCCATGAGCCGAGACGAACTGGCCGCCGCCATGGCCCGCGCCGATGTTTTGGTTCCAACGATCACCGATATCATCGACGCACCCCTGATTGCACAAGCCGGCGCGGGGCTGCGTTTGATAGCCAATTATGGGGCTGGGGTGGACAATATCGATGTTGCAACAGCGCGAAGCCGCGGCATCTTGGTGTCGAACACCCCCGGTGTGACCACCGAAGATACGGCTGACATGACCATGGCCCTGATCATGGCGGTCACCCGCCGTTTGCCCGAGGGCCTTGCCGCCATGCAAGGGGGCACATGGACGGGCTGGTCGCCGATGGCGTTTCTGGGGGGGCGTTTGGGGGGGCGCCGGCTGGGGATTTTGGGAATGGGGCGCATCGGGCAGGCCGTGGCACGCCGGGCCCGCGCCTTTGGGATGCAGGTGCATTATCACAACCGCCGCCGCCTGCGCCCCGAGGTGGAGGCCGAACTTGAAGCCACCTATTGGGAAAGCCTGGATCAGATGGTGGCCCGGATGGATATTTTATCGGTGAACTGCCCGCATACCCCATCGACCTATCATCTGTTGAATGCCCGGCGTCTAAAACTGTTGAAACCGACGGCGGTTCTTGTGAATACATCACGCGGCGAAGTGATTGACGAAAGCGCGCTGGCCCGTGGGTTGAAGAGCGGCCAGATCGCCGGGGCCGGGCTGGATGTGTATGAAAATGTGGGCGAAACCTCGGCCATGTTGAAGGGCTTGCCCAATGTGGTGCTGTTGCCGCAAATGGGTTCGGCCACCATCGAAGGCCGCATCGAGATGGGCGAAAAGGTGATCATCAACATCAAGACATTTGCTGATGGCCACCGTCCCCCTGATCAGGTCGTACCGGGGATGCTGTAGATGCGGTATGGTGTTTTGGCGTTGATCTGTCTGGCCGGTCCCGCACAGGCCTTGGTGTCGCCCTTTTACGACAGTGCCGAAAAGATCATGGCGATCTTGGAGAGTGCCGAAGTTGCCGACGCGCTGCACCAAGCGCCGATTGGGGCGATTTCCAACACCGGCACGTTTGACGGCGGTGACGACGAATGGACGGTCAGGGTGCAAGAGTGTGATCTGATCCTTCGCCTGACTGCTGTTGCCCCCGAAGGCGCGGGGAAGGCGACATATCGTGTCACGGTCGTGGGGCCCTGCCAATAAGCCGAAAGGCGTGAGGGGCCGATGACGCCCGCGGGTAAGAAAGGGGGGCCTTTTTCGCCGCTGTGTCGGCTTAAAACCGATCGGCCCGATAAGCCGAGATATCCATTTCTGGCGGTCGGCCCGCGATCAGATCTGCCACGATTCGCGCCGTGATCGGGGCCAAGGTCAGCCCGATATGACCGTGACCAAAGGCATGGATGACGTCGTTTCCGCCCCTGCTTGGCCCGATCACCGGCAAGCTGTCTGGCATCGAGGGGCGAAATCCCATCCATGTGCGGTCCGGCTGCCCAAGGTCGGGAAAGATGAATCTTGCCCCGTCGACCAATCTGTCGATGCGGTGTTGTGACGGCGGTTCTGTCAAACCGCCCAATTCCACCGTGCCGGCCACGCGAAGCCGCCCCGTCATGGGGCACAGATAAAACCCGCGCGACGTGGGGCAGGTGGGCCGCGTCAGGCGTGAGGTTTTCATATCCCACTCGGCGTGATAGCCCCGTTCGGTGTCCAGCGGAACGATATCGCCTGCTTGGCGCGCGAGTGATTTTGAATGGGCCCCGGCCGCAATCACAACGCGCCGCGCATGCAGGCGCAGGCCGGGACCTTCCACCACCAGACCGTCGTAACGGCGTGTCAAGGTTTCGGCGCGGGCCTGAATGAACGCGGCCTTTTTGCGTACATGGGCGGCCAGTCGCTGCACCATGGCCCCGGGGTCGGACAGGAATACCGCGTTTGGAAAGAAGGCGGCGCCGCCTTCAACCTCGGGCAGGCCGGGTTCCATTTGAGACAGGGCCTCGGGCCGGATAAGATCCACCGATATCCCCAGCGTGCGGCGCCCGGCCATATCTGTGCCTGCCGCCGCAAAGGCCTTGGCGGTTTCATACAGATAAAGGCACCCCCGCCGCTGCACGATATCTTGGCCGCCGACCTGTTCTGCCAGTGTCTCCCAACTTGGGCAGGCATCGTCCAACAACCGGGCGATTGCGGCCGCGTTGCGTTCGGCCGCGGCCGGAAGGCTTTGCCGCGCAAACCGGATGAGCCATGGCAAAAGAGAGGGCAACGCCGCCCGCCGGATGGCCAGCGGCGAATTCTTGTTGAACAAAAGCGATGGCAAGGAACGCAGCACGTCCGGCGTGCCGACGGGCAAGACCGCATAATCGGCGATGGTGCCTGCGTTTCCATAAGACGCGCCAGAGCCGGGCAGGTTTGGATCGCACAGCACAACATCGCGCCCTTGCGACGAAAGACGTTCCGCGATGGCAAGGCCGACGACGCCAGCCCCGATGACGGCAATCTCTGTGCTGGTATGCTCTGTCATTCTGTCTTGACCCTCGACCTGCGCTGCGACCCTTGCGATGCTCTTGGCGGATGCACAGGGCGACCGCAAGGGACCGATCAGCGCAGGGTGCGATTACATGCAGGCCTCGAACAGGGCGCGGGTGTTTTCGCGCGTCATGACGACCGGATTTCCGCCGCAAGACGGATCTTCAAGTGCCATGTCTGTCAGCATGTCCAAATCGGCAAATTGCACGCCCATCGCCTCAAGGTTTTGCGGGATATTCAGCAAAGCGCGCAACTCCATGATCCGTTCATGGAAACCGGCAAAACCGCCCGCGATTCCAAGATAGGCGGATGCGGCATTGATCCGATCCTCGATGGCATGGCGGTTGAAATCCAGAACCATGGGCATGACCACAGCATTGGTTGTGCCATGATGGGTGCCATAGACCGCGCCGATGGGGTGGCTGAGGGAATGTATCGCGCCAAGGCCCTTTTGGAAGGCAACAGCGCCCATGGCGGCCGCACTCATCATATGCGCGCGGGCGTCCAGATTGTTGGGATCTGCATAGACCAAAGGCAGATTTTCAAAGACCAGCCGCATGCCTTCAAGGGCAATGCCTTGGCTCATCGGGTGGTAGAACGGGCTGCTATAGGCCTCAAGGCAGTGGGCCAGCGCGTCCATGCCGGTTCCGGCCGTGATGAACCGGGGCATGCCGACGGTCAAAGCCGGATCGCAGATCGTGACCACGGGCAGAAGTTTGGGATGGAAGATGATCTTTTTCTTGTGGGTCAGCGCATTGGTCAAAACGCCTGCGCGCCCAACCTCGGATCCGGTTCCGGCCGTTGTTGGAACGGCGATGATCGGGGCGATCATCGCGCTGTCGGCGCGCGCGTACCAATCGTCGATGTCTTCCAGATCCCAGACGCTAAGGTCTTTTTTCTGATGCGCCATCAGGGCGATCATCTTGCCCAGATCCAAAGCCGATCCGCCGCCAAAGCAGATCACGCCATCATGGCCACCTGCCAGATACACGGCGATACCGTCGGCCATGTTCTTTTCATTGGGATTTGGATCCACTTCGGAAAACACGGCAGTTCCAAGCCCTGCGTCGCCCAAGACCTTTACCGCATTGGCGGTAATGGGCAGAGAGGCGAGGGCCTTGTCGGTGACAAACAAGGGCTTTTTGACACCCGCCGCTTTGCAATGGTCCGCCAGTTCTGAAATGCGGCCAACGCCGAATTTGATGGCGGTGGGATAGGACCAGTTCCGATTGGGAACGTTGTGGGTCATGGTGTCAGACCTTCTTCAAATGATAAGATTTTGGACGGGTCACCGAATGGAACCCGAGATAGGACAGCGATCCGCCGCGACCTGTGTCTTTGCACCCGGTCCAGCACAGGGCCGGGTCAAGATAATCTGCGCGGTTCATGAACACGGTTCCCGTTTCAATCTGACGGCCGATGTCCTGTGCGGTTTCGTAATCTTGTGTCCAGACCGAGGCTGTCAGGCCGTAGGGGCTGTCGTTCATCAAGGCAATGGCTTCGGCGTCGTCCTTGACCTTCATGATGCCGACCACAGGGCCAAAGCTTTCTTCCATCATCACGCGCATGGAATGGGTCACATGCGTCAGTACCTGCGGCGCAAGATAGGCGCCCCCGTCATCGGCGGGAAAGAGTTTGGGGTCGATCAAGGCCTTGGCGCCTGCCGCTACGGCTTCGGCGATCTGGGCACGCACCACGGCCGCAAAACGTTTGTTGGCCATCGGCCCCAGAGTGGTTTGTGCATCAAAGGGATTGCCCAGCTTCAACGCAGATACCCATTTGACCGCGCCCTCGACAAAGGCATCATACAAAGATTCGTGCACATAGATCCGTTCGATCCCGCAGCAGCACTGACCGGCATTGTACATCGCGCCGTCCATCAACGTGTCGATGGCCGCCTCCAGATTGGCATCGGCCCGCACATAGCCGGGATCCTTGCCGCCCAGTTCAAGGCCCATGGGCGTAAAGGTGCCCGCCGCTGCGCGTTCCATCGACTGGCCGCCTGCAACCGATCCGGTGAAGTTGACGAAGTTGAAGGCACGGGCGGCAATCAGCTGTTCGGTCGTGGCATGATCCAGAACCACGTTCTGAAACACATCGTCAGGAATACCCGCTGCATGAAACGCGTCGGCCAGACGTTCGCCGACCAGCATTGTTTGGCTGGCATGCTTGAGCACCACAGTGTTTCCGGCGATCAGCGCAGGAACCAAGGTGTTGATCGTGGTCAGATAGGGGTAATTCCAAGGGGCGACGATGAAGACGACGCCCAAAGCTTCGCGCGCGATGTATCGGCGAAACTTGTCATTGTCTTCAATCATGTGAGGGGCCAGCGTTTCAGCTGCAATCTGGCTCATGTAGTCGGTACGGGCATTGACCCCGCCGAATTCGCCGCCAAAGCGCGTCGGGCGGCCCATTTGCCAAGCGATTTCTTCCACGACGACATCTTTCATGTCGTTCAGTTTGGCCACGCCCGCCTTTACCAGTGCAATCCGCTCGTCCAAGGGACGGGCGGCCCAGCCCTTTTGGGCCGCCTTGGCCCGTGCGGCCACGGCTGCAGCGGCCTGCAGTGTAAGCGGCATCCGCTCGGCGTAGACAGATCCGTCTACGGGGCTAATCAATAGAATAGGCTTCATTGTCTTTTCCTTCCAAGGGCCATGCGCCCGCCCCAGTTACGCCCGCTCCAGCAGGCGCTGAATTTCGAAATCGGTTACCACACGGTCGGTCTCGGAAATCTCCCACTGCGCGGCGTGATGGTAGTGGTCGATCACGTCATCGCCAAAGGCTGCGCGCAGCATTGTGGATTTGTTCAAAAGGTCCGCCGCTTCGCGCAGATTGTGCGGGATCTCGCGAATGCCGCCGGCCGCATACATATCGCCCTTCATCTCTGGCTCAAGCACCATCTTTTTCTCGATGCCGTCCAGACCCGCCGCCAGCAGTGCCGCACAGGTAAGATAGGGGTTCACGTCCGACCCCGGAATGCGGCATTCTACCCGGATTGCTTTGCTATGCTCGCCGCAAACGCGGAAGCCAGCGGTGCGGTTGTCCGCACTCCACACGGCTTTGGTGGGGGCGAACATGCCCACGGTGAACCGCTTGTAGCTGTTCACGTACGGCGCCAGAAACACCGTGATGTCGCGGGCATGGGCCAATTGACCGGCCACATAATGCTTCATCATATCCGACATGCCATGATCGCCTTGAGGGTCGTAAAAGGCCGGTTTGCCGTCTTTGGTCCACAAGGATTGATGGCAATGCGACGAGGACCCGGCTTTGCGATGGTCATATTTGGCCATGAAGGTCACTGACTTGCCCTTGGACCAAGCAATTTCCTTGATGCCGTGTTTGACGATCGAATGATTGTCGGCTGTATCAAGCGCGTCGGAATAGCGATAGTTCACTTCTTCCTGTCCCGCGTCCGCTTCGCCTTTGGAGTTTTCAATGGGAATGCCGGCACCATAAAGACCGTTGCGCACAGCGCGCATCACGTCTTCCTCTTTAGTGGTCTGGAAGATGTGATAATCCTCATTATAGGCAGAAACAGCGCGCAGTCCGGTGTAATTGCTGTCGCGCAAGGATTCGTAGCTGTTTTCAAAAAGATAAAACTCCAGTTCGGTCGCCATCATGGCATCAAGCCCCATGGCTGCGGCCCGTGCGACCTGACGTTTCAGAATCTGGCGCGGCGAATGGGCAACCGGTTCGTGGTGGTGATCCAACAGGTCGCACAGCACCATCGCATGGCCTTCAAGCCACGGCATCGGGCGCAAGGTGGTCATGTCGGGCTTCATCACATAGTCGCCGTAGCCAGTCTGCCAATTGGAAGACTTATAGCCCTGTACCGTGGTCATCTCCATGTCCACAGCCAAGAGGTAGTTGCAGCAATGGGTTTCTTCCCATCCGCCATTTACGAAAAAGGCGGCGTGAAAACGCTTGCCCATCAATCGGCCCTGCATGTCGATGGTCGCCACCAGAACCGTATCAATCTCGCCGCGCGCAACGGCCTCCTTCAGCGCATCCAATGTCATCGTTCCGGGCATATCCGGTCTCTCCCATGGGTTTCCCCGGGTGTGCCGGGGGAATGATTGGGGCTTTTAGCCCCCCTTGTGGTGCCTCACTCAACGACCGCAGCGCCGGGTCAGCTGGCTTTGGCTTGCTTTTGTATTTCGGCCAACCCCATGTTCAACACCGGCGCCAGTTGCGCGGCCATCGTTTCCTGCGCGTCGGGGGTGGCGATCAGATCGTTGCGCAGTTCCAGCATGACATTTGGCAATCCGTAGGGCGTTGCATGCAGGCGCAGGGTATGTGTCACGTCGTCGGCCGCCGAATAGGGGGCGTTCAACTGGGCGTTCAATCGGGTCAGTTTCTGCGCGGCTGTCAGAACCGCGACGGAAAGACTGCGGTCTTCGTCGTGAATGATGCCGAATTCGACAAGGCGCTTTTTGCCAAAATAGACAGGCGTGAACGAATGGATGGTCACCACGACCGGGTTCAGGCCAGAGGCGATGCGACGGGCGATCAGGGAATGCAAGGTGCTAACCCATGGCAGATAAACAGCTTCAGTGCGCGCCAAACGCTCTTGAACAGACAGCGCGGTGTTTCCCGGAATGTCGTGCAATTCTGATCGCGTGGGCATGGCACCGGCCATGTCGGGGGCCCTGTTGCAATCGTAAATCAAGCGGCTGACCGGGGCATGAATCAGAACGCCTGACAACAGGTCTGCCAAACGGCGCGCGACGCCCAAAGCGCCCGGATCCCAGGCGATGTGGGCGCGGCGCTGATCTTCGTCCAGACCCAGAGTGCCATAGGCCGACGGGATATGGTTTGAGGCATGCTCGCACACAAAAATGAAACGACCTGTGGCGTCAGCGTGTTCGATCACAGGAACAAAGGGTTCAACAGCAACTTGGGGCACGTTTCACAGCGTCCTTTCAGACAAATCTTCACCTTCAGGCAATCTGTTTCCATCCGAACTGTCAATTATGTTTCTTGTGAAAGATCTCTGTTACATTTTTTACAGAATCGATGGCGACAGGACAACGGAGGCCCCATGGACATGAGTTTTGGGTTGGAAGACCAGATGCGTTTGGCCTTGCCAGAGATGACGCGGGCCGAACGGCAATTGGCCACGCATATGTTATCGCATTATCCCGTTGCGGCCTTGGGATCGATCACAGTCTTGGCCAAAGGGGCGCAGGTTTCGACGCCAACTGTCGTGCGTCTGGTGCAAAAGTTGGGGTACAAAGGATACCCCGACTTTCAAAAGCGCGTTCGCGCCGAGGTGGAAACAATGCTCGTTTCGCCGCTTGCCAAGCATGACCGCTGGGCGGGAGGTGTGCCCGACACCCATATCTTGAATCGATTTTCAGATGCGGTTGTCAGCAATCTTCAAGGCACGATGGGCCAGATCGACCACGCTGAATTTGACGCCGCTGCCGCGCTTTTGGCCGACAGACAGCGCCGTATTTTTGCCATGGGCGGGCGCATTACCCACTCACTGGCCGATTATTTCTGTTCCTTGATGAAGGTGATCCGCCCTGACGTGACGTTGTTGTCGGACAGCTCTTCTACATGGCCGCCGGCCCTGATCGATATGAAAGCGGGCGATGTTCTGTTGGTGTTCGACATCCGAAGGTATGAAAATGCCGTGCTGCAAGTGGCGGAACTCGCGCGTGAACAGGGGGCCGAAATCATTCTTATCACAGACCGCTGGGTATCACCGGCCTCGGCCCATGCGCGCATCAGCCTGTGCTGTCACGTTGAGGCGCCCAGCGCCTGGGACAGCAACGTGACCTTGATGGTGCTTGTGGAAACACTGCTGTCAGCGGTTCAAACCCTGTCGTGGGAGGATGCGGCGGAACGGTTGAAGCGGCTGGAAACCTTGTATGCCCGAACGCGGTTTTTCCGCCGACACCGCTAAAGCTGGCTGGTGGGTCTTGCTTTGGACCTTGCGCCAGAAATGCCATTGAACACCACGGCCGCCGTCAGGATCGCCCCGCCCAAAAAGGTGCCGGGCGTTGCGGTTTCGTCCAGGAAGAAGAATACCCAGACCGGGCTCATCAGCACCTCGATCTGGCTGAGAAGCGTCAATTCGGCAGCCGGGATCACCTTGGATCCCAAGGTGTACATCGCCAGTCCCATCCCCACCACCACCACGCCCAGAGCCATGGCCACAGCTATGTCATGCCCGGACAGGATCAGGAATTCGCCCCCCGCTGTTTGCACAACACTGGCCACGATCATCGAAAACACGGCACCCAAAAAGACGGCAGGCAGCATATCCTCCAGTCGGTGCCAGCGTAGGGCAATGGTGAAACATGCAAACCCAAGGGCGGATGTCAGAGCCGCGATGTTGCCATCCAGCGCGCCCGCCGACAGGCCCTCGCGCACCATGACGAACATACCCACCACCGCCAGAGCGATTGCGGCCCAAGTGGCGCGGCGCACCCTTTCCTTCAAGATCACCCAGCCCAGAACTGCCGCAAAGAACGGCGAGGCAGAAAACAGGAAGACTGCGTTCGCAATCGTTGTGGCCTGCATGGAATAGATCGAACCGGCGAAGGCAAATACCAAACCGATACCCCCGACGACACCTGATATTCCTGCCTTGCGCAAACTATCCAGCGGCCGCCCGCGCGAGGCCAGGGACATTGCGATAAATAGGGCCGGTAATGTTCCGGCCGATCGCCAGAACAAAATGGCCCAAGTGGCCGTACTGTCAATTTGCCGAATGATAAGGCCTTGAGTTGACCAGATGAAGCCAGCCGCGACCACCAAAAGAACGCCAGTGCTGTATTTCATCGTGTGCCCCTGTTTTTGGCAGTGAACCGGCGCCGCGGGGGGGGCGTCTGTTCTGAATACGACCCTGCCGGTTCAATAGCCCCGGCTGCGGTCGACCAGATGCAGGAAAGGTTGGCCTGCCTCGCCTCGGCGGATGTTTTCGGCAATCACCTCGGCCGACGTGTCAGGACGGGTATCGGCGGCGATGTGGGGGGTGACCGTCACCCGCGCATGGCCCCAAAAGGGGTGATCGGCCGGAAGCGGCTCGATCCGGAAGACATCCAAGGTTGCGTGGCCAATCTGGCCCGTCTTCAGCGCTGCCAACAGTGCCGTGTCGTCGATCAGCGCGCCGCGCCCCGGGTTCAAGATCACGGCGCCGGGTTTTGTCCAGGCCAGGGTTTCGCTGTTAAGTGTGTTTTCCGTCTCGGGGGTGCGCGGCAGCAACGTGACCACAAAATCAGCGCCGGCCAAGACCGTCTTCAGACCCGCCCTTCCGTGATGCGTGGTGATCCCGGACAAGGTTTTGGCGCTGCGCGACCAGCCTTCCACGTGAAAATTGAGAGCCATCAGCGCGCGAGCGCACGCCTCGCCCAAGGCGCCTATTCCCAGTATGGCCACTCGGCGATCGCGGGCCAAGGGCGGGCAGGTGGGATCCCAGATCCGGTCTGGGTTTTGGGTGTAGCGGTCAAGGCCCAGATGGTGGCGCAGCGTATGGCCGACCACCCATTCTGTCATCCCTTCGGTCAAGGCCGGATCCACCATACGGCACAGGGGCTGGGTCAGGCTTTTGTTGCCGACAATCCGTTCCACCCCTGCCCAAAGGCTTAACACCGCCTTGGCGCGGGTGAAGGGGGCGAAATCTTGAAGGTCGGCCGAGGGGGCATAGACGATGTAATCTACCGTGTCGGGCGCAGCATCTTGAACAAGATCGCCGCTGATGCGCGCCTTTGTCAGCGCCGTTTCCAGCGGCGCACGGTAGCGTTCCCAATTGCCAGGGCCAGCGGCCATCAGGATTTTCACCATGCTTTGTTCTTTCCTTAAATCAACTTCAGTCCGGCGTTTACGGCCAAAGCGAGGATCACAGTATTGTAGAAAAACGACAAGACGGAATGAAGCAGAACGGCGCGCCGAAGACGCATTGTTCCCACCATGACATCCGAAACCTGCGCCGTCATGCCGATGGTGAAGGCAAAATACAGAAAGTCCCAAGGTCCCGGCTTTGCAGTTCCAGGAAATTGCAAGGGAGCATTGGCATCCCCCCGGTGGTGCAAATTGGCATAGTGGAAGGCCGCGACCACCTGAACCATGGCCCAGCCCAATGGCACCGCGACAAGCGCCATTCCGGTCAGGAATGGCCCGCCGACCTGACCATTCAGGACCGTCACAATCGCCCAAAGACTGACGCCGACGGCCGCAGCCCCCAGCAGAAAGATCAAGGTCATCCCTTCGTCCTGATCTTCCACATGTCGGCGCAGATCCAGCGCGGTCATGCCAGAGATGTGGCCAATACTCAGCGCCAGATAGGTCAGGGCAAAGGCATCAAACCCCATGACAACGCCGTGCACCAAAGACAGACCCTGCCCCTCCCATAGGGCCATGGTCAAGATCAGCCCGGCCCCGAAAGAGGCCAGAAACCGGCTGTGCTTGCGCAGGGACTTCATGGCTATCGTGGCCGGTGGACAATGGCGCTTTGGACAAGGCCGAAAGCCAGCAAAAGCACCAAAGTTGCCGATCCGCCATAGGACAAGAATGGCAAGGGCACGCCAACGACAGGGGCCATGCCCATGACCATCGACAGGTTGACGGCGATGTAGAGGAAAAAGTTTGCCGCGATGCCGATGATGAACAACTGGCTGAACCGGTCCTTGTTCTGGATGGCCGCCCAGATCAGGAACACAAGGATCAAGGTATACAGGATCAAAAGCGCAAAAGCCCCGACAAAGCCAAATTCTTCACCCAAGGTGGTGAAAATGAAATCCGTATGCTTTTCGGGCAAAAAATTCAGGCGTGATTGGGTGCCTTGCATGAAACCTTTGCCCGTCCATCCCCCCGATCCCAAGGCGATCTTGGCTTGGATGATGTTGTACCCCGCACCCAAAGGATCCGCCGACGGATCCAGAAAGGTATCTATCCGCTTGTATTGGTAATCATGCAGAAACTGCCAAGGTGTGCCGCGTGTAAAAAAGACCGAGGCGACGGCGGCCCCGCCGATCAAGGCGACGGCGCCAAAATACCACCAACTGACACCGGCTGCGAACATGACGGCCGCCCCGGCGATGATCAACATCACTGACGTTCCAAGATTGGGCTGCATCAAGACAAGAACTGTCGGAACGATGATCAAAAGCACAGGCACCAGAACCCAAAGCGGGCGGGAGATGCGTTTATCGTCCAGCCAATCATAATAGGCGGCGAGCATCATGACCAAGGTAACCTTCATCAATTCCGAAGGTTGAAGGCGCATGAAGCCAAGATCGATCCAGCGCTGCGCGCCCATACCGACCGTGCCAAAAAACTCGACGATCAACAACAGGACAAAGGTCAACCCATAGCCTAGCAAAGACATGTTGCGCCAAAACCAGATCGGCGTCAGCGCCACGGCAAGGCTGATCACAAATCCGGCCGCGTAGCGTTTCATCTGCGGCTCTGCCCAGGTTTCGATGTCGCCGCCTGCGATGGAATAAAGCATAAGCCAACCAATCGCAGCGACCGCCGTGACGACAAGAAACAGGGCCCAGTTCAGGTAGAATATTTTTGAAACACCCGTCGGGACCGATTTCAGGCGATACTCCAGAAAGCTCATGCCTTGTCCCCTTCAGGGAAGGTCCCGTCCGCCCGGCGCAACACCAGAGCCTTCAACAGGCTTTCCATGCGGCCACGCTGACTTTCGGGATAGGCGGTCAGGGGCGGGACCCCGTCGGAAAGCGCCCGCAAAATGGCGTCTCGTGCAATGGGGGCTGCCACCGCGGATCCGCCGCCGCCATGTTCCACAACCACCGCAACGGCGTAGCGCGGATTTTCGGCCGGCGCATATCCCACAAACAACGCATGGTCGCGCTTTTCCCAAGGCAGGTTGTCGTTCGTCACGACCCCGGTTTCCCGCTCTGCCGCAGAAATGTTACGTACCTGACTGGTCCCGGTCTTGCCGGCAAAGGTCAATGTCTCATCCACAATCTTGCTGGCTTTGGCGGTCCCATGCTCTGAATTGACAACGTCAACCAAACCTTCGCGCACCACGCGCAAATGCTCGGGATCGATCTCCAAGGGAAGGACCGGTGCGATATCGACGGGCTTGCCATCAATGGCCTTGATCAGCCTTGGGATCACCTGCGTGCCGGATGCCACACGCGCCGTCATTACCGCAAGCTGCAGCGGCGAGGTGAGCACATAGCCCTGACCGATCGAGGCGTTGATGGTATCGCCGATCACCCAGTCTTTTTTATAACGCTCTTGTTTCCAAGCCTTGGTTGGAATGTTGCCTTCGGTGATCGCCGACATTGGCAAGTCATGGCGAACACCCAGCCCAAGTTCGCGGGCCATCAGGGCGATCTTCTCGATGCCAACTTTTTGGGCGATTTCATAGTAAAAGACGTCACAGCTTTCGGCGAGCGACTTGGGCAGGCTGACGCTGCCATGCCCGCCCGCTTTCCAGCAGTGAAAGCGCGTTCCGTTGCTTTCCACAAATCCAATACAGCGGGCCTTGTACTCGGGGGTGATTTGGCCGTCTTTCAGACCGGCCAAGGCCGTGACGATCTTGAAGGTTGACCCCGGTGGATAGGCGCCCTGAACCGACTTGTTCGCCAAGGGGCGGTGATCATTCTCTGTCAATACATTGTAATCGCCAAAAGAAATCCCGCGCACGAACAGATTTGGATCAAAGGACGGCGACGACACGGCCGCGATGATATCGCCATTGCGCACATCCATCACAACGCAGGCGGCACTTTCAATGCCAAGGCGCGCCTGCACGAAATTCTGCACATCCGCGTCAATCGTCAGGGTCAAATCCGCCCCGGGATCGCCTTCGATCCGTTCCAATTCGCGCATGACACGCCCGACCGAGTTCACCTCTAGCCGCTTGGTGCCGGCCGTCCCGCGCAGGGTATCTTCCATCCACTTTTCGACCCCGATCTTTCCAATTTGAAAGTCAGGAATTCGCAAAAGGGGATCGGGGTTTTCCAGACTTTCAAGGTCTTTTTCCGAAACAGGACCAACATATCCCATCACATGAGCAAGATCGATGTCGCGTGGGTAACTGCGCGACAGGCCCACTTCTGGTGTCACGCCTGGAAGGGCAGGGGCGTTCAGCGCCACCTTGGAGAAATCCTCCCAGCTCAGCCGATCCGCCACGGTGATCGGAACAAAGGACGAGTTGCGCTTGATATCCTTGCGCACCCGCTCCAGATCGTCAGCGGTCAAGGGAATGACATGGCTAAGCCGATTGAGAACCAGTTCAGTATCGCCGGCGCCTTCTTTGGTCATCACCACCCGGTAATTTTGTTCATTTGCGGCCAATGGTTTGGCATTTCGATCAAAAATCAATCCGCGTGCCGGCGGGACCAATTGAATATTGACGCGGTTTTCTTCGGCCAAAAGTTCGAATTCACCAGCTTGGCGCACGCCCAAGGTGTGCATGCGCACACCAAGTGCCGACATCATTGCCCCCATCGCGCCCGTCATCAGCAGGGCGCGGCGCGTAAAGTTGCGCGAGGTCGCCTCGGTATCGCGGGGGGTGCGTCTCATATTCGCCGTCCTGTTGAATCGACTTCGCCCATGGCCGGTTTGCGAAGCCCGAAGGCGAGTATCGAGGTTCCAACGACAAGGGGATAGGTCAAGACGGTCACAAGTAGGTGTACAACCAAGGTTTCAAAGGGAATTTGAGGCAACAGCGTCAATGTGAAGACGATCCTGTTCAACAAAAAAATGGCCGCCATGACCAGCGAAACCAGCAGCCATTCGACGCCAAAGTTCAATTCGCGGGCTATGGCGATACGGCCGCGCAAGAACTCTGCCCCCCCAACAACCAGAACTGCCCAAAGGCCGGGCGGGCGCATCATCAGCAGGTCTTCCAGAAAGATGACCGCCGCGATCAACCAAAAGGGCAGATAGTCGGGCCGCCGCAGCGTCCAACAACAAACGAGGCACAGCAGAAAATCCGGCCCGGGCCACCCGCTGTTGCTGCTGTGGAGTGGCAAAAGACGCACGAAGAACAAAGCGACGGCCAAGACAACAAACAGAGCCCTGTGGCCTGCAACGGGGCCCAAAAACCGTTCAACCATTGCTGCCCCCCCCCGACGCAGGTTTGAAGTTTTCGGGCAAAAGTGGTCCCTGCATTCCCGTGGGAAGTTCGCGCAGCGGATCGGGCGCGATCAGCGCGCCCGCGTCGGTGATGGGTGCAATTTCATGGCTGCGAAGAACCCGCAGAAATTCCAGCCGCTGATAGTCGGCCGCCAAGATCACTCGCAGACGCCCGTCTGCATCTTTGGCCACTTGGCCGACCAGCAAACCGGCCGGAAATACCTCGCCGTCGCCAGAGGTTACAACACGGTCACCGGGCTGGATCGCGTCAGCATCTTCCAGAAAGTCCAAGGGCGGCAATTGGCCGTTGTCGCCTGACAAGATTCCACGCTGGCCCGAGGGTTGCACTGTCACCGGCACACGGCTGTTGCTGTCTGTCAGAAGGATGACACGAGATGACCTTTCACCAACGCCTGAGATGCGCCCGACAAGGCCAATCCCGTCCATGGTGGCCCAACCATCCCGGATCCCGTCCCGCGCGCCAACGTTCAACAAGACCGATTGCCGGAAGGGGCTGCCGCTGTCTGCAAGAACAACGCCGGTCACATGTGTCAATCGCGGGTCGAGGCGGACCTTGTTCAGATCCAGCAACCGGGCGTTCTTTTGTTCCAGTTGCAATGCGGCCTCTTTCCAGGCCTTCATCTGCTGCAATTCGTCCCTGAGCTGTTGGTTTTGTTGGTACAGTCTGGCGTAAGATTGAAAATCGTCGATCATCGACATGGCGCCGGTCACAGGGATCATGGCCCAACCAAAGGACGGCACAACTTTATCGACCAACGTGGCCCGAAACTGTTCGACCCTTGGGCTGTCAATCCGCCACAGAAAGAAGACCGCGCCAAGAATCAGCATCACAAAAAGAACCAGCACCCGGCGAAGCGGGCGCGAAAATTCTTCAGGTTGGTTCGCGCGTGACTTGCTCATGCCCGGCCTTGATCAGCCCAAACGATCAGCTTTCGTAGTCGATCACGTGGCGCAGTTGCTTTTCATATTCTAGCGCTTTGCCCGTGCCAAGCGCCACACAGTTGAGAGATTCATTCGCAACCGAAATCGACAGGCCTGTCTGCTCGCGCAGCGTCAGATCCAGATCGCCCAGCAAAGCGCCGCCCCCGGTCAGCATCACGCCCCGATCAACAATATCGGCAGCCAGATCTGGCGGTGTCGTCTCTAGCGCTTGCATGACGGCATCGCAGATCTGTTGGACAGGTTCGGACAACGCCTCTGCCACTTGCGCCTGATTGATCTCGGTTTCCTTGGGCACCCCGTTCAAAAGATCGCGGCCCCGGATTTGCATGGACAGGCCACGTCCATCGTCGGGCATCCGAGCGGTTCCGATGCTGGTCTTGATCCGCTCGGCCGTGGATTCGCCGATCAACAGGTTTTGGTGGCGCCGAAGATAAGAAATGATGGCTTCATCCATCCGGTCGCCGCCCACACGCACGGACCGCGCATAGACAATATCCCCAAGCGACAAGACCGCCACTTCTGTTGTGCCGCCGCCGATATCAACCACCATGTTGCCGGTGGGATCGGTGATCGGCATGCCGGCGCCGATCGCGGCTGCGATCGGTTCTGCAATCAGGCCGGCGCGGCGCGCACCGGCAGACAAGACTGACTGACGAATTGCCCGCTTTTCGACGGGCGTCGCGCCGTGCGGCACGCAGACGATGATCTTTGGTTTTGAAAAGGTTGTGCGCGGATGCACCTTGCGGATGAAATGCTTGATCATCTCTTCGGCCGCTTCGAAATCGGCAATCACGCCATCGCGCATCGGACGGATCGCTTCGATGCTGCCCGGCGTGCGGCCAAGCATCAGCTTGGCATCTTCCCCGACGGCAAGGACAACCTTTTTACCGTCTTTGGTATGATATGCCACGACCGAAGGTTCGTTCAACACGATCCCTTTGCCCCGGATATAGACGAGGGTATTCGCGGTCCCAAGGTCGATGGCCATGTCCGAAGAGAAAATGCCCGATAAGAAAGACATCACGATTTTATCCTGTCCTGTACCCAAGAAGCCCGGCCCGACTCGGGCAAAGCAAAAGTCCTTATATGAATACCAGACCCCGGGCGAAAGGCCCCCAAATGGGGTAAGCGGCGATGCGCTGGCATGAAAAGTACAAGTTTTTTGTGATTTTCCCCAAGAAACGTCAGCGCCGAGGCTCGTCTGGTTTGCAGACAAAGACCGACCGAAGGCCGCAATCGGCGGCCGCGGTGGGCCAAAGCCGCTCGATCAGATGAAAGACCGTGCCGTCGTTTGAAATCGGCTCATGTGGGTAGGGGAAGGCCTCTCCAAAATAACTGATCATTTTCTTCACCACTTGGGGGCGCGTCCAAAACATGTTCCCGACAGTGAAGAGGATCGGATGCGGCGGCAGCGCAACGCCGATGCGCGGCGCGACCATGGGCAATAGGCGGCGCGATCCGTACCAACCATTGATGTAGGGGTCAAAGGGCGCAGACAGGCCAACGGTTGTATCCGCCATCGTCGTCAGGGCAGGAGATGCAAATTCTTCGTCCCCCAAGACAAGGCGCTGCATGAAGGTGCGCCATTTGTCACCGTCCAAGGACGAGCCGATGCATTTCTTCTGATGCACATGGCCCCAGACGCCATCGTCAAGACCGGATCCACTGTAGAAAAGTTTGAGGAAAGGAAGGATATCGCGACCTTGATTTGGGACAATCAAAACGTCGAGGGATAGGTTTGATGATTTGCCGATGGCATGAATCAAATTGGCTTTTGCGGGTGTGTCCGTTGTAACCACGATGCGTTTCGCGCGCCGAAAGGCCAAGAACCGATTCAGATCATAAGACAACTCGTCTGTATAAAAGGCATGTAGGTGCAGCGAAAACTCTGGTGCGTTGTCAATGCTCTCTTGCCGGTAATCGCAAACGGTTGAGCCTTGGTGGACGTCGTACGGAGAGGCCATTAAGGTACGGCGGGCTTCGTCAGGGGATTTCCAGACCGATTTGCGCCCAAGGTTCCACGCCTGTTGTCGTTCCTTGATCCGGTTGTTTGCGTCCTTGGGGGCCATCGAGAAGACAACGGGCAGATCAAATTGACCCCCGCCAAGAAAGTAGTGACCCCGTTTGGCAACGCGGTCTTTGTAGGTCGCCATGACGGTATCGAAAACACGCGGCGGGGTTGGGTTGGCTCGGTTGACGGCCGAGGGTTCTTTCGGGCGTTCAGATTTCAATGGCAAGCCCGCGATAAGGTGTGCCGCAATGTCTAGCCGCCCAAACGCAACTGAATGTAGCCGGGCCATGGTGTCGTAAGCCGGGTCATCAAAACCGGACACCCCGTCGAAAATCACCACGTCGCAATCGGTCTGGATCGCATCCAGAACCACCGATGGCAGGGGATCGATCCGTGAGGCCACCATCATGACGTCGGCGGCCATGCACAGATCGGCGAAATGCGGCCCATCAGACAGGGTAAACAAATAGCCGTCCAACTGGTTCGCGCCAGCCGCCTGAAGATGATGATCAATCCAAATGCCGCAGCTGGCATCTTCGGGACTCGGGCCGTGTCCGATCATGATGAACAGCGCTTCCGGGTCCAGATCATGGGCCATCTGTGCGGTCATGATGAACAGATCGCTCCCCTTGCGCCAAGAAGCCGCGCCAGCGGAAAACACAATGCGGCGATCTGCAACATCGAATCCAAGAATATCAGACAATCGGCGCCGTGCGGCCAACTGATCTGCACCTTCTGCAGCCGGCGGCGGCATCAGGACCGGGGGAAACAGAAGGCTGTCAGTTTCCGTCACCAGCCCCACGTCTTGGTGAACGCCGCGCCACGACTCGCGCACAGAGTGTGACCTATAAACAAGAAAGTCAGCATAGGTCGCCAAAAGCTGGGCTTTGCTGGCGGGCAGGCTATACGGCGCATACTCATCTACAACGGCGCAAAACGGGATCTCATTTTCGATCAACAGCCCTATGAAAGGCGTTGTTCCCACAGATACCAAAATGGCAAATTCCGCACGCCGAAGCCAATGGCCGATCGCAAATTCTGCCTCGATCATCGGCTGATCGGACACAAACACGCAGCACGAGTCGTCGCAAAAAGCGCCCGTAAGCGGGCCATCCGCCAAGGCGACAACGATGACATTATGGGTTTTGGACGCATCCTTGACCAACTGAAGCCCGACGGCCGAGGTGTCTGATGTCTCCAGCGAGCCGAGGGCCACCAGAAGGGTTGCTCTGCTTGGGTCCCATGTCCGTGTTCCAGCGGTAAAATTCTTGCGAAGTTTGCGCAGGGTTTCGCGGCCCTCGGCCATACCGTGGTTGAAATAATGGACCAGGGGGACGATGCCCGCGGCGACCACCTCCGTATACCGTTTCGAATAATGGTCGGCTGAGAAATCAGACAATTCAGCGTCAATACCCTGACCCAAAACCAGAAGTTCAAACGCCAGTTCAGCCGCGCCCGGATAATCTTTTTCCACCGCAGTTTTAAGCGCAGACGGTGTCATTATCTGAAGCAACAATTGTGGCAGATGCAGTTCTTTTCCAACAAAGTCTTGAAAAAGATTGGTTGGAACGGGGCGATCTGGCCCAGCTTCGGTGCGCAAGGCCATCGGAACGAAAGTTGGGTCGAACCGAAAATCGGGGCGCGTCGCCAGCAGGTCAAGGCGCCGCGCATAGCCGCGCCAAAGTTCGTCAAGATCGACCAACGATCCTGTCCTTTCAATTATGCTTCAAGCAGGCTTTGCGCCTTTGGGCCAAATGGTAGCCAAAGACGCCCCGTCACGCACGCACAAAACGCGCAGTTCCGTTCCTGCAGAAATGTGCGGCCACTTGTGGGCTAGTGGCCGGCTCGGCGGACAAGTTCATCGTCGATCAAGATTTTCAGACCGTCTTCGATGCGGATCTGGGGCGACCAACCTAAGACCACGCGTGCCTGCGTTATGTCCAATACGTTTGACCTTACGTCCAAGGCGCTGGGCTGTGCGTCAAATGTGATCTGGCGACCGCTCAAATCAGAAATGATTTGAATGAGTTGACGCAGCGATGTGCCCTTGCCGCTTCCGATGTTGAAGATGTTCACAAGCGGACCGTCAGCCAATTGGCACGCGCCCGCCACGGCCGCGGTGAAATCGCTGATATGAATGTAATCCCGCAGCTCTTCGCCGTTCCCCAGCATTCTAAAAGCCTTGTCCCCCAAAGCGGCATCAAGGATGACGGGAATAACACCTTGATCTGGCTTGCGAATCCGTGCCCCATAAGGATTGGCCACGCGCAAGATCGTCAATCTAAAGCCAACCTTGCGGGCCAGAAAGGCCAGGTTGTCCTCCACCACGACCTTCGCAAGCCCATAAAATCCCTTCGGTTGGCGCGGCGTTGTCTCTGCAATCGGCAGGGTCTCAACGTCTCCATAAACGGCGCCGCCAGAGGACACCAAAATCAAATGCCCCCGCCATCCCCTTTCGACAAGCGCCTCTGCAAACCGGATTTGCGGTGTGATTTCAAGTTCAGTCAGGCTAGAAAGACTGTCAAAGGCCCGACGCGGATTTGACAGACCTGCGCAATGCACGATCGTTGAGTTCAGCGCTCCATTTGTCATCCAGTCTGCCCCGAGGGGCGTTTGGACGACATGATTTATCAATCTTTGGTCGGCCGCCTGACGTTCCTGACGGGAAATTCCGACGACTGGACCCATCATCCGCCTCGTCAGAAAGTCGTGCAGCTCATACCCAAGCATCCCAGAGCTGCCGGTTACAAAAATTGTATCATTCACCGCCGCAGTTCCTGAAATAAGCGTCTTGGACTATTGAAAGAATCAACGATGTAATCAAAGATAGTTACACGGACCGTCGATAGAAATAAATATATCCGTTAGATACATGTACAAACGCAATTGGGCAATGCCAGGTGGCAATATCGATAGGTGTCAAGGGAAGGGGCGGCCATAAAGCGGCCCGACATGGCAATCACGGCCGTTGAGGTTTTGCCCGGCGTTCTACGAACGCGGATTTTTGGTGTGAATGCCGTCAGGCGCCTGGCAGGAAACTCGCAAAAAGGCGCAAGCTTCGTTCTGTGTGGTCCTGCGTCATGCCTGGGGACATGTTACGGAAGAAAGCAACGAATGAGTCGCTGCCAACCACTTTCGAACCGCAAATCAGGGTTGCCAGGTTCCCATCCACCGAAAGGGCCCACCGAAAATCCAACGAATCGCAGGCGCCGATCAAAGGGGCTTCGTCAGCGCACAGACCCACGAACGTCAACGGCGCAGCGCCCAGACGACTAGAGCGCGAGAGCGTCACGATGATACTTCGCAGGCAGTCAAGTGTGCTGATCGGTGGGGAAGTACATTCGAAGGTCACGAAAGCCGGAACCTCCAAGGTATTGGAAAATCTGGCATCGCCGAGATCGCGCGCAACAAATCGATCAGGCTCTTGAACAATTTTCCACATTTAATATCGATCACTTCCTTAGGCATTTGTTCGCGAACGCAAAGAATTCAATTTCGCGACGATCAAATCGGATGTCAAGCTGGAACCATCGTCGCGAAGGTCGCGCTTTAATAGGTTCCACGGATCAGACCGCCAATCCAGAATGACTTTGCAAGTCATGGGTGAGAACTGAAATGCTAAGTCTTCTTTGCCCGGTCGAATAAGGAAAATAATCGCCCGTGAGTAAACTACACCAAGTCTACTTCGACCTATCATATTTTCAAGTTAAAATTCACTTTGACGCCTTAGTAGAAAAACTAATGCGTACGCGTCGTAAAAACATGCGCCTTAGTTTTCTGGATGAATGTAACTTGACGCGCAAAAATTGACATCGAAGACGAAGAGCTACTGGCCTGTCCTACGTAAGGAAATAATTATCGAGTGACCAATATCAGATCGCTAGTTCTGCTGATAAATTTCTTTGAGCTGTCAGTACTGACCTGATCCCCATTTCCTCTCCGGGGTTGCAGAGAGTCCTTGGGTTGATTTCTGGCCCTATGCGGCCAGCCTTTCCTGTCTCATCTTCATGGCAAATTCGGCCGGCGGGATAGTCCCGAGGGCGGCATTGGGTCTGTGGCTGTTGTAATCCTTCTTCCGGGTGTCGATCTGGGTGCGAGCGTCGGTAGGAGTCGAGAACAGCGCCTCGTTCGGTAATTCGTTTTGAAATCGCGCGTTGAAGCTCTCGATGACGCCGTTTTGCTTGGGTTTGCAAAGCAGCGTTTTGCCTGCAATCCGCGAGAGCGGGCGTGTCGGACAGTTTATGCGCGAGAACGGGATTGTCGTTGAAGAAACACCAAAATTCGCGGCGACCACCGACAGCGATCATTGGTTTGATATCGCACCGAACCCGTTGGATCGCGACGCCGCGGCGGCTGGGTCGAACCGGAAATGGGCGGGTGACATCAGCGAGATCTGGACCCGCGAGGGGCGACTGTATCTGGTTATGATCTTGGACCTGAATTCGCGGCGGGTAATTGTTTTGCGTACTTTGTTCGCAAAACCCTTCCGGGTTACAGCATGGGCCGAAAACAATCTCATGGGGCGAGATCTTGTGATCGCAGTGCGCTGAAGATGGCCATCGCCCTGCGATCACCGTCGCGCAGCTATCTTTCACAGCGACAGCAGTAGCCCATACTGCTCCCATGACGACCCGAAAGTCCTGTGTGAGCATGGGTTCAAGGCGTCAAGGAGCGACAAAGGCAATTGCTATGACAATGCAGCCGCTTAGATCTTCTTCCAGACGATCAAGGCCCACCTTATCTGGCGCAGGTCTAGGGAAAGGCGCAGCCAGGTCGAGACCGCCATCTTCCAAACTATCAATGGTTTCTATAAGCGCTTAAAGCTACTTGGTTGATCAGAGCCAAAGGGACGGAGTGATCGAATAGTACGGATCTAATCTTGGTTGTTTTGCGCCGACAGAGGCCATAAATTTTGGGCAAATTTATCCCTAAGTCCCCAAGTATAACAACCCGAAGGATCTTTGGGACGCTTGGTCTTTTTCAGTGATCCAACCAACTTTCGATGGAAATGTCTTTCAATTGTCATCTCAGCGCAGATGGCACTTCGCGAGTTCACGGGAAAGAATGAGCGGAAATGACCAAACGGTAGTTCGAAATAAATGACAGAATGTCTATTCGTTGGGGATCTGCCGGCATCGAGAAATCGATCGGGACCATGGGGCGCCCACCTCGTTTGCTGATAGACCCTCGAACTAAGTAGGCAAGGGAAACGTGTGTGTCATGCTGCGCAGCGACCTTGCGGTTGCATGGCCGCGAAGCTAACATGGAGCATTAACACGTTGGAGAGTTCAATGAAGAAGGCTTTTATTACAGGCATCACTGGCCAGGATGGCGCATATTTATCGAAATTGTTATTGGACAAAGGGTATGAAGTACACGGTGGGGTTCGCCGCATTTCTCAGCCTGAGACAACGAGGTTAGAAGCCCTCGGTGTCCACCAAGACGTCCACCTTCACGAATTCGATTTGGCGGAAATGAACAATATCTTCCGCGTCATACGAAACAACAAAGTGGATGAGTTCTATAATCTTGCTGCCCAAAGTTTTGTGGGTGCGTCATGGGAGCTGCCCATTTATACAGCAGATGTCGATGGAATGGCTGTCGTGCGCATTTTGGATACGTTGCGCACGATGGCGCCGGACACGCGGTTCTATCAGGCATCCACGTCTGAAATGTATGGCCTTGTCCAAGAGGTGCCTCAGAGTGAAACAACGCGGCTTTACCCGCGGTCGCCCTACGGCGTTGCAAAGGTCTATGGTCACTACATCACAATGAACTACCGCGAATCGTTCGGGATGCATGCTTCGTCGGGGATCTTGTTCAACCACGAGTCGCCCCTGCGTGGCAAAGAATTTGTGACGCGAAAGATCACGCTTGCCCTTGCAAGGATCGCGCATGGTTCGACCGATCCGCTTGTGCTTGGAAACCTGGATGCAAAACGTGACTGGGGCTTTGCCGGTGACTATGTGGAAGGCATGTGGCGGATGCTTCAGCAGGACAAGGCAGACGATTACGTTTTAGCAACAGGTGTTACCACCACCATCAGAGATTTTGTAATTTTCGCGGCTGAGTTCCTTGGGCTCGATCTGGAGTGGGTTGGATCCGGAGTGAATGAACGCGCTGTTGACAAGAAGACGGGCAAAACAATCGTCGAAGTCAGCGAAAAATTCAATCGGCCCGCCGAAGTGGATCTTCTGATTGGAAACCCCAAAAAAGCAAAAGACAGCCTGGGATGGAGTGCAACGGTGCAAGTTAAAGCATTGGCGGAAATGATGGCGAAGTCAGATTATGATGGGGCAGGCGCGCGTGGATGAGGATGGGGTTCTAGAGCCGACATTACTGGAACCGTCCGCGGCCCCTTTTGAGGGTTTTCGTGGTTACATTGACTTCGTCACGAAACGGGGTGTTGTTGGCTGGGCGACAGAGCTCGTCGACGGTGAATGCAAGGGGGTTTCGGTTGGTATATTTGTTGGAGGAGTTCTGATTGCGGTGGGACCTGCCAACATCTTTAGAGAAAGCGTGAAGGAGGCGGGAATCGGGGACGGCAAGAGCGGCTTCGATATAAAGCTTACAGAGGACGTTTTAGACCTGATCTATAAAGAAGGTGGTGAAATATCCGTTGAAGTGATAGGGCAGAAGCGTTTTGTGATTGGGGGCCACCAGTTCCCTGTTCCCACCAAAGACGGGTTGAACATTGACAAAGACGTTCTGGATTATTTGCGACCCATACTGTTTCCGGATATCTCGAAAATGATTTCTGCTTTGGAAGCTCTTGATCCTTCTGAAAAGTTTGTTTCAGCTGAGCGGAGAGAAGCTCAGCCTGGTTTGTTCGGAGGAGACACTAGGGGATTGCTTACGCGCAACAGACGTGACGCAAAGTTCTCGTTTCCAAACTATCTTGAATTTACAAAGGCGAGGTATAAACTTGGCGCAGTTTTCAATACCGAAGATCTGGTAGAGGATCGGATTGGTTTTCTTGACTGGTATATTACAGTGTACGCCGGCGTGCGCGAAGGCTTGAGACCTCCGCTTTCAAAGGAACTAATAGATTTTCTAAACGAACCTGTAATATTTCCCGGCAAGAAAAATTCAGTAAGCCGCGCTCTTTTGTGGAAGATCGTAGAGAATCCCATGCTGGTTCGTCAGGTTGAATTGGACAATGACTCATGGTACGATAATACACTGTATTGGTGGTGTATCCATCGATCATTTCACTCTCGGCTAGAAGATTGTTTGGTACCTGAAAGATTCGCAGCTCGATTGAAGTCATCTCGCTCGGAAATGAATTATAGTGATTTTCCGATCTCTATTTTTCTTGAACGTTATTACAACGAAAGCAGCCAATATCACACTTTAAATCTTAGTGATGTGGCCTCCCGCAAGGCGTTTACTTATGCAGTGATTGCTTACAGCATGGTAAGGCCTGATTTTTTGCGATTTATACCTGAAGTATCACTTGAAAAAGCCTTCGCGCTAAAAGGAGATGGGCAAACAGATTTCGGTGAGTTCTTGGAAGAGATTTCTCAGAATGATGCAAGTCGGAAGTTAACGAAAGACCGGTTCCGGAGGATAATACGAAAAGCAGGCTACGATCCCGTCAGCAAGGTATTTTTGACTATTACATCCGACTCTCATCGATGGCATTCCGCTGTATTTGATCCTGTTCCTCAGGCTGCTCAAGTTGACGTGCAAATTATTGGTCCCTTCAATAAAGCTTCTGGACTTGGTCAAGCTGCCCGATTGGTTGCGCAGCTGGTTGAGCATGCAGGATTTGATGGCAATACGGTAGATTTCGGATTAGATAATCCCGCGAAGGAGGGGTTCAGCAGCGAAATTAGTCTGTCGCAATACAAACAGGCAAAAGTGAACATCATCCACTTGAACGGTGAGTCAATCCCGCTTGCCTTTGCCTACGCTCCCGATGTTTTCTCAAAGGCATACAACATCGGATTTTTCTATTGGGAGCTTAACACTCCTGCTGATTGCCATGCGTTGTCCTTGGATCTGCTCGATGAGATTTGGGTGGCGACCGACTACGGCGTAAACATATACAAGCCATTTACATCTAAGCCTGTTGTTAACGTTGGCATGAGTTTTGAAGAACTGCCCGCTATTGATGCAGATGTTGCAAAGCGGTTATTGATTGATCGGTTTTATTTTAATGAAAATTCTTTCGTTTTCTTTGCGGCATTTGACAGTTTTTCATTTGTTCAGAGAAAAAATCCAATCGGAGTCATAAAGGCATTTCAGAAAGCTTTTCCAAGCACCGCTGACGTGCGCTTGGTCATTAAAACACAGAACAGGTCTAGGGTTCTTGACCCGGTTCAAGTTCGTATTTGGGCTTGGGTAGATTCCGTCATTGAATCTGACAACCGAATAACGTTACTGGACGAAACACTTTCGTACAAGGACCTTTTGGCTTTGAAGAAGGGTTGCGACTGCTATGTCTCTCTTCACCGCTCCGAAGGATGGGGTTTTGGGATGCTCGAGGCTATGAACCTTAAGGTTCCAGTTATTTGTACCGGTTACTCTGGAAACATGGAGTTTTGTTCCGAGTCCACTGCGTGGCTAGTTGATTACGATGAAGTCCAACTGGGACCAGACGACTACATTTTTGTTAAGCAAGGGCAAAAGTGGGCAGAGCCGAACTTGGAAGATGCGGCACGGCAGTTCAAATTAGTGTACAGTGACCCTGCTGAACGAACGAAGAGGGTCGATGCAGCCTACAGGCATGTGCAAGAGAATTTCTCCACAGCGCGGATTTCAATGCGTTTCCGGACGCGATTGAAAGAAATAATGCAGAACTTGGAAGAAGTGAAGGCGGGTAGCGAAACTTGAGGCTGTTTTTGCGCGGCGCGAGGGTTTTAGAGCCCAGCCGATACATAGCTTTTCGGTCCAACTTGCTTATTTAGGAGTTGGTGTAGTGATTGCGTTGGTTATGATGGGAAAGATGAAGAATGCCGGAAATGCATGATGCGCTGTTTCATTATTACTGTGAGTTCGACGCGATCGCTCTGATCGATCGATTTGCCGTCGGCGATAAGTCACCTTCGCCGGAGTTGATTACCAACTTCTTGGGAGTGCGTATCCCGCCTAAGGTGTTCCCGCCGGTCCTGGATAAGATGAAAGGCCAAGTTGAGCCAGTTCCATCTCCAGGAAACTGGCACGCCGACATCGCAGAATGGTCGTCGGCATTAAGGTCGGTTGATCAATGCTTAGGTGACACCTATCGGATTGTTGAATTGGGCTGCGGATGGGGGTGCTGGCTTGTCAACATGGGTTCCGCAGCGCGTAGCCGTGGTTTGAAGGTCGAACTAATTGGGGTCGAGGGTGACTATAATCACCTGGACAATGCCGGCGACGTTCTTCGGATGAATGGGTTCACTCCGGAGCAGTTCCGTTTGAATCATGGAATTGCTGGCCCAGCTGTTGGCAAGGCCGTCTTTCCGGATTATGCCAAAGGGGCTGGAGGATGGGGTGGAGAAGCGATTTTTTATCCGAGTGATGCTATATTGGCGAAAGCCATGAGTGATCCCTCTGTTCAAGTGTTGGACTGCCTTACACTGGACATGTTGAGTGACGGCAATCCTATTGATTTGTTGCATATTGATATTCAGGGTGCTGAAGTTGACTATGTTTATGGAAACATGGACAGCATCGTTAGATTGGTGAAGAGGGTTCTAATTGGAACCCATAGTCGGATCATCGAGGGGCGGCTTATGGACCATTTTCTGAGTGCCGGATGGCGGCTTGAAATGGACAGATCAGTAATTGCGCCGGTGATATCTGGCAAGCCGGAAACTTTGGTGGATGGTGTTCAGCTTTGGGCAAATCCGTCATTTAATGCGAACTGAGGGAAAGTATGTTGAGACCAGAAGAGCAGGCGTCAATTTTGACGGACGAAAACATCTTGTTTGCGTTTGAATTGTTTGTGAATCGTCCGCCAACTTCTGAGGAGCTTTCAAGACTTCACAAAGCTGCAAAGTCTCCTAGGGGCCTTGCCAACCATTTTTTCCGCACCCGCGAGTTTCGCAAGAGACTGGCTGCGTATCAGGCCATGGTGGCACAAAGAAATCCGCCTGCTCTTATTCATTTGCACATTCCGAAATGCGGCGGCACCAGTTTGACGTCGATCATTGGTGCGAGCCGGAGTAGCGGTGAATCTTTGGCCATTGACCATGGAGACATTGAACGTTTCTTGCAAACGCCAGATTCTGAGTTGCGGCGACTTAATTTCATATTCGGGCATTTGGAATACGGCTTTGCAAGCAATTTGCCGCAAGGAGCCGTTTATGTTTGCGCTCTCCGTCGACCGGGCCCCAGAATTTACAGCTACTTTAATTACGTGAAGCAAACGCAGGCGCATCCACTTCATTCATTTGTATATAATGCAGACATGAGTTTTGGTCAGTTTCTCGAGTTTGCGAACTCAAATTTGGGTCAGCGATTTGAATGCGAAAATGGGCAGGTCAAGCGCTTGGCAGGGAAGATGCAAATACTGTCGCCCAGCGTCGACAGGGAGCTTTTTCAACGGTCAGTTCGGAACATGTTCGCGGATGATATGATCATTGGGCTAACAGAGAATTTAGACCTGCTTCTGCAAAAACTGCAACAAAGGGATTTCATTGGAAAATATACGGTTGTCGTCAAGAATGCCTTGTCTAGTTCTGACAGCTTTGAAGATGCAATAAGCAGCCTTTCGGATTTTCAGTTGGGCGTGCTGCAGGATTTTACGTATTGGGATAACATGCTTTACGATATCGCGGAATCGTATGTTTTGGGTTGATAGGAATAGGGGCATCTTAAGTAATGATTACACCAATTTTGCTGTGCGGCGGATCTGGAACGCGTCTTTGGCCCTTGTCGAGGAAGAGTTTTCCAAAACAATTCGGCGATATCTTGGGCGAGGAGAGCCTTTTCCAATCCTCTGTTCGACGGTTTCACGGTGAAGGTTTCTCGAACCCGCTGATCATTACCCGCAACGACTTTCGCTTTATCGTCACGGAGCAATTGGATGCCTGCGGGGTCACTTCGTTGGGTGTGTTGATTGAACCCGATGGTCGCAATACCGGCCCGGCGGCCGTGGTTTCGGCATTGCGTGTCGCGCAGTCAGATCCCGAGGGTCTTGTCCTGTTGGTCCCGTCGGATCACGCCATCGCGGATCCGGGCGCGTTTCGTGCCGCAGTTCTGCGCGGGCGCGCTGCGGCCGATGATGGGCAAATCGTGACTTTCGGCATTCAGGCATCTCGTGCCGAAACGGGATATGGCTGGCTTGAATCCGGAGCAGAGGTTTATCCGGATGTGCAAAAACTGGAGCGGTTTATCGAGAAGCCGGATGCCGAGAAAGCTGCCAAACTTTTCGCGGATCCGCGGTATTTGTGGAATGCGGGTGTGTTTTTGGCGAAGGCGAAGGTGCTTGTCGCGGCCTTTGCCGAGTTTGCGCCGGACATGCTGGCAGGGGCGCAAAAGGCCTTGGACAATGCGACAAGCGATCTGGGCTTTACCCGCCTTGACCCGAAGGCTTGGGCAACGGTTCCGGACGACTCCATTGATTATGCCATCATGGAAAAGGCCAAGAATGTTTGCATGGTGCGCTTTGTTGGCCATTGGTCGGATCTGGGCGGCTGGGAATCTGTCTGGCAGGAAAGCCCGCGCGACAGTGCCGGAAATGCGGTGTCAGACCATGCCTATGCGCTGGACTGCGAAAACTCGCTTTTGCGGTCTGAATCGGGTGACATAGAATTGGTCGGCATTGGCCTGAACAACATCGTGGCCGTGGCCATGCATGATGCAGTCATGGTGGCCGACATGACGAATGCGCAGAACGTGAAGCAGGCCGTGTCGATCTTGAAAAGCCGCGGCTCTAAACAGGCAGAGCATTTTCCGCGCGATCACCGCCCCTGGGGATGGTACGAAACGCTGATCTTGTCGTCGCGTTTTCAGGTCAAGCGGATCCATGTTAATCCGGGGGCCGCGCTCAGCTTGCAAAGCCATGTTCATCGGTCGGAACATTGGATCGTCGTGGCCGGAACGGCCAAGGTGACTGTGGATGACAAGGTTCAACTTTTGACGGAAAACCAATCTGTTTATATCCCCTTGGGCGCTGTCCATCGCATGGAAAATCCGGGAAAGGTGCCCATGGTTTTGATCGAGGTGCAGACCGGTGCCTATCTGGGCGAAGATGACATCATTCGTTACGAAGATATCTACGCGCGCAGTTGATCGGTCCGTGTGGTTTTGTTGAAAAGGGGGAACGGACGATGACAGGGCTGACGTGTTTCAAGGCCTATGATGTTCGTGGTCGATTGGGCATTGATCTTGACGTTGATATCGCAGCCCGGATTGGCCGCGCCTTTGTTCGTGCCCTGTCGGCCAAAACTGTCGTCATTGGCCGCGACATCCGGGCGTCGTCCGAGGAGCTGGCAGAGGCGGTCACGCGCGCAATGATTGCCGAAGGGGCCGAGGTTCTGGATCTTGGCTTGTCGGGCACCGAAGAGATGTATTACGCCGTCAGCCATTTTGGCGCAGACGGCGGGATAATGGTGACGGCGTCGCATAATCCTATGGATTACAATGGCATGAAAATGGTGCGTGCAGGGTCTGCCCCGCTGGATACGGCAAGCGGTATGGCGGATATCAAGGCACTGGCCGAGGCGAATGATTTTGGTCCGCCCCGCCCCGGCGGCCATAGGCGCGATGTCAGCTTGGCCGCGCGCGAGGCCTATGTTGACAGGGTCTTGTCGTTTGTCGATCTGGCGGCCATGGCCCCGTTGAAGATTTTGGTCAATGCAGGCAATGGGGCTGCTGGCCCGACCTTTGATGCCCTTGCGACCAAATTGTCGATCAGCGGATCGCCTGTCACCTTTGTGCGGATGCACCACGATCCGGACGGTACCTTTCCCAATGGCATTCCCAATCCGCTGTTGCCTGAAAACCGTCCGCAGACGGCGGCGCGCGTTGTTGCAGAGGGCGCAGATTTTGGTGTCGCTTGGGACGGTGATTTTGACCGCTGCTTTTTCTACGATCATGAAGGTGGATTTGTTGACGGCGAATACATCGTCGGTCTGCTTGCCGAAGTGTTCTTGATCAAAGAGCCGGGGGCGGCCATCGTGCATGATCCCCGCGTGATCTGGAACACGTTGGATGTTGTTCACCGCCTTGGGGGCCGCGCCGTTCAGTCGCGCACGGGACATGCGTTCCTGAAACAGGCGATGCGCAATGAAGGCGCCGTCTACGGCGGCGAGATGTCGGCGCACCATTATTTCCGTGACTTCGTGCATTGCGATTCCGGGATGATCCCGTGGCTATTGATCGCAGAATTGGTATCCCGGCGGGGCCAATCCCTTGCAGATCTGGTATCCCTGCGTCGCAGCGCCTTTCCCTCCTCTGGAGAGATCAACTATCACCTCACTGATCCTGGCGCGGCCGTGGCCCGGGTTCGTGCTGCCTATGAGCCAAGGGCAACCGAGATCGACATGACCGATGGTTTGGGGCTGTCGTTTGGGACATGGCGATTCAGTTTGCGGTCATCGAACACCGAACCGGTTGTGCGGTTGAACGTCGAATCCTTGGGGGATGCAGCCCTTGTGGCCCAGCAAGTGACGGCGATTGAAAATCTTTTAAGGGCGTAAATCGACCCTGCCCGAAGGTGGACGGCTTGGCGTTCAAAACAGCCAAGCCGTTCGTTTTCAGGCGTCCTTGTAGTTCACCATCTTTACGTCGCTGTCAGGGGCGGTCTTGCCCCGCCGCACGATAAGACGGTTCAGTGCATTGACATAGGCTTTGACGCTGGCCACGACGGTATCTGTATCGGCCGACTGGCCGGTTGCAATGCGGCCATCCTCGGACAATCGCACCGAAACCGTGGCTTGGGCATCCGTCCCTTCCGTCACGGCGTGAACCTGATACACCTCCAGCTTGGCATTGTGGGCATAAAGCATATCGACCGCATTGAAGGCGGCATCCACTGGGCCATCGCCCGTGGCATCGATCGAGGCTTCAACCCCACCCACCAAAAGCGTCAATTCGGCCTCTCGCGGGCCTTCGGTGCCGCAGACCACCCGAAGTCGCCTTACCGAAAGATGATCTCCTTCATCAGTGGTCGCCTCGTCGGCCACCAAGGCCACCAGATCTTCGTCAAAGACTTCCTTTTTCTGGTCTGCAAGCGCCTTGAACCGAACGAAGACGTCGTTCAACTGATTGTCGGCCAGATCAAAACCCAGATCTTTGAGCTTGGATCGCAAGGCCGCGCGGCCTGAATGTTTGCCCATCTGAATGTTCTTCTGGGTCAGGCCGATATCCTCGGGGCGCATGATTTCAAAGGTCTGAACGTTCTTGAGCACGCCGTCCTGATGGATGCCACTTTCGTGCAGGAAAGCGTTTTTTCCCACGATGGCCTTGTTGAACTGAACCGCAAAACCCGACACTGCGGCGACGCGGCGTGAAAGGTTCATGATCTTGGATGTGTCGATCCTTGTCCCATACGGCAGGATGTCGTTGCGCACCCGCATCGCCATCACAACCTCTTCCAAGGCCGTATTGCCCGCCCGCTCTCCCAAGCCATTGATTGTGCATTCAATCTGCCGGGCGCCGGCCTCGACCGCGGCCAAGGAATTGGCCGTCGCCATACCAAGGTCATTGTGGCAGTGGGTGGCAAATATGATCTTGTCCGCGCCGGGGACGCGCTCCAGCAACATGCGGATAAGTTTCGCGGATTCAAACGGATAGGTATAGCCCACGGTATCGGGAATATTGATGGTGGTCGCGCCAGCCTTGATCGCGATTTCCACAACACGGCACAGATAATCGTGCTCTGTCCGTGTGGCATCCATCGGCGACCACTGCACGTTGTCGCACAGGTTCCGCGCATGGGTGACAGTGTCGTGGATGCGTTGGGCCATCTGATCCATGTCAAGGTTCGGGATGGCCCGGTGCAGGGGCGAGGTGCCGATAAAGGTATGGATCCGGGGCGAGCGGGCATGCTTTACCGCGTCCCAGCACCGATCGATGTCTTTGTAATTCGCCCGGGCCAAACCGCAGATGGTCGACTGTTTCGACCGTTTGGCGATCTCGCTGACGGCAGCGAAATCACCCTCAGAAGCAATGGGAAATCCTGCCTCGATGATATCCACGCCCATCTCATCCAGAAGACCGGCAATTTCCAGCTTTTCTTCGTGGGTCATGGTGGCGCCCGGCGATTGTTCCCCATCGCGCAGGGTTGTGTCAAAAATCAGGACGCGGGGTTGCGAGACTTTGTCGGTCATATCTTGGGTTCCTTTGGTGTCTTAGCTTTATGTCCAGGGCGCTGGTCACCTCTGAGCGGTCGCGCCCATGGGCACGCTCAGAGGCAGCTAAGAAGAAGGGGCAGGGCGGCCCGCGTACACAGGTCGGCCCCAAAGATGGTGCCCAGACAGGTCGAATTATGGGAGCCCTTGATCATGGAAACAGACTATACGGCGGAAATTCCCAATGAAAAGGGGGCATGGACGGGATTTGTTTCGATCGTTCCGATATTGGCCATCAGGTGCCTTGTCTTTCGCCCTTCCACCAACGCCTGCCCTCGCCTATCGTGCCGCAAAGTCCAACCGGAGATGTCTATGCTAAAGTCGTTTGCCTTGGTCATAACCGCAATCTTCAGTTTTGCCCCGCTGGCGGTCGCCGGACCGGTCGCAGACAGGGCCGCCGGTGTCGAAGCGCGGCTTGCCAATGGCGATTATGCCGCGGCCGTGAGCGAGGCACGCGATATCCTGTCGGCGGTCTGGGATGAAAGCCCGGGTTTGGGCTTTACCGATACTTTGCTTGTGCTTGAACCTGCATCCGGCTTTGGAATCTATAACCCAAGGGCAGACAATGTGTACAAACTTGCCGAACCCATTGTGATCTATGCCGAACCATTTGGTTTTGGGTATGGATCGCCGGGCGAAGGTCTTTTTTCCATTGGCTTCTTTGTTGACCTTCAGGTGCAATCAGACTCGGGCGAGATTTTGGGGGATGTGCCGAATGTGACCGAGCTTGATATGTCGTCCCGCTACCCGAACAAGGAATTTCAGGCCAACATCACCTATAATCTGGATGGGGTTCCGGCCGGAAAATACAGGTTGATCACAACGCTGCGTGACAAGAATTCTGCAAAGATCGGCACGTTCGAAACGGATATCGTTATTGCCGAGTGATCGCTTGAAAGACCAAATGCGACCGTCGCAAGCGTTTGCGGCTTTCCGTGCACCTACGGCGCAAGGCCTTGGCCCGGCCTTGCGGTTACATGAAACCAGACGGCAAGTGGAGTGGCCATGACCCAAGTTCCTATTGTTACGCTAACGCTGAACCCCGCGCTGGATATGTCGACCGAAGTCGCGCATCTGGTTCCGGACGAAAAGTTGCGCTGCGCCGACCCTGTTCTTGATCCGGGCGGTGGCGGTCTGAACGTGTCGCGGGCTGTTATGGCACTGGGAGGGGAAAGTTTGGCCCTTGTCGCGCTTGGCGGGCTGACCGGGGACCGTTTGGCCGGATTGATCCGCAACGAAGGCGTGCCCTTTTTGGCCATGACTGCACCCGGCGAGACGCGCCAAAGCCTGACCGTGACCGAAAAGGCCACGGGCCATCAATACCGCTTTATGTTGCCGGGGCCCAAGTGGGCCGAGGCCGATCAGGAACGCGTTTTCACTTTGCTGCGCGCTTCGGCCCGCGCGGGGGCATACTCGGTCATTTCCGGCAGCCAACCGCCCGGTGTGCCCTTGGATTTTCCAGCAAAACTGGCAAGGGCCATGCCCGGCTTGATGGTGATTTTAGACACCTCCGGCCCGGCCCTTGTCGAAGCGGTGACCAACCCAATCCCGGGTCTGGATGTGCTGCGGATGGACGGCTACGAAGCTGAACAACTGGCGCATCGCCCCTTGACCACCCGAGAGGACAGCGCCGCTTTTGCCGCCGAACTTGTCGCAAGGGGCGTGGCGAAAACGGTGATCGTGGCGCGCGGGGCCGATGGGTCAGTTTTGGCCAATGCCGAAGAAAGACTGTTTTGCAACGCCGCCAAGGTGACCGTTGTGTCAACCATTGGTGCGGGCGACAGTTTTGTGGCGGGCTATGTCTTGACGCGTGCGCGCGGTCAAAATGCCGCAGAGGCGCTTGCGATGGCCACGGCGTCGGCCAGTTCTGCCGTCACAACGGCCGCAACAGACTTGTGCAACCCTGCTGACGTCATGCGCCTTTTGCCGCAATGCACCGTGACCAGACTTTGATCCCTGCCTGAAACGGGCCTTACGCTGGTGCGTTGGCTAACTTTCATCGCGCCAACGCATCGCAATCGGATAGCGACGGTCCAGCCAAAGTGCCCGTTTGGTCAATCTTGTCCCGGGCGCAGATTGGAACCGCTTGTATTCGCTGATGTATAAAAGATGTTCGATCTTCTTGACCGTGGCGCGGTCATAGCCCTCGCCAACCAGATCCGCGACCGAGGCTTCGCGTTCGATCAGCCCGTCCAGAATGGCATCCAGCACCACGTAAGGCGGCAAGCTGTCTTCGTCCTTCTGGTTGTCGCGCAATTCTGCACTTGGTGGCTTGTCGATCACGCGTGCTGGAATGACGATGCCATGCGGGCCAGCCATCCAAGGGCGGTGGGTTTCATTCCGCCAGCGGCAGGTTTCAAAAACCCGCGTTTTGTACAGATCTTTCAACGGGTTGTAGCCGCCGTTCATATCGCCATAAATCGTGCAATAGCCCACAGCCATTTCTGACTTGTTGCCTGTCGTCAAAAGCATCTCACCAAACTTGTTGGACAAGGCCATCAACAGCACCCCGCGAAGGCGCGACTGAATGTTTTCTTCTGTGATGCCCGGCGCGGTGCCCTCAAAAAGGGGGCCAAGCACCTCGGCAACCGCAAGTTGCGGCCCCGAAATTGGCACAGTGTCCAAACGGGTACCAAGCGCCCTTGCCACCGCTTCGGCATCATCAAGCGAGGTTTGGGAGGTGAAACGCGACGGCAGCATGACGCAGCGCACGTTGCTTGGGCCCAAGGCATCCACCGCAATCGCCGCCACCAAAGCGGAATCGATCCCGCCAGACAAGCCCAGCAGAACCTTCTTGAACCCTGTCTTTGCAAGGTAATCTTTCACCGATACCACCATCGCGCGGTAATCAGCCTCGACCACGCGGGGCATTTCGGCCTGCTCGCCCTTTTCGGCGATCCAGCCTGCGGCGGTCTTTACAAAGCACACGGTGACGCGCGCTTCATCGAACTGCGGCAATTGAACGGGCACCGACCCGTCAGAATTCATCACGAACGACGCCCCATCAAACACTTGGTCGTCCTGCCCGCCCACCATGTTCAGATAGATCAAAGGAAGACCTGTATCCCCCACGCGCCACCGCATCAAATTGACCCGGACAGCAGGTTTGCCCCTATGATAGGGCGACCCGTTGGGCACCAGCAGAATATCTGCCCCGGCCTTGGCATGGGCCAGCGCCACTTCTGCGTGCCATGCATCCTCACAGATCGGCGTGCCGATCTTGACGGGCCCAAGTTGAAACGGCGCTTGCAGCGGCGCGCTGTTAAACACACGTTTTTCATCAAAGACGGAATCGTTGGGCAATTCGTGCTTCAAGACTTCGGCCAGCACTGCCCCGTCCTTCAGATAAAAATATCCGTTGAACAGCTGCCCCCCACGTTTGACCGGGGCGCCAATCGCCAAAGTCGGCCCCCCGATGATCCGTGCAGCCAGGCTGTGCAGCGCGGTTTCGGCGGCCTCGACAAAAGCCGATTTCAGCACCAAATCTTGGGTCTGATATCCGGTCAGAAACATCTCGGTCAGCGCGACCAGATCCACCCCGGCCTCGCAGCCCGCTTGCCAATGTGCAAAGGCTGCCTCGGCATTGGCGGCAATTGCGCCCAAAACCGGATTGGCTTGCACCAAAGTGATGCAGAAACGTTCGCTCATCGTGTTGCTCCAACTGCCCGATGGCCCCGTTCTAACAGCTTGCACGCGCAGGGAAAGGGTCTGTAACCCTTGGCCCCGCTTGTCAGACCCTTGCTCGACCGCTAGGGTCCGCCAAAAGAGGTGCGTGCCATGCCAACGGGCAAATCAATCATCCAACTGGTAATCCTGGCCATGATCTGGGCGGGTGCTGCCCTTGCGCAAGACGGCGAGGTGGTCATCAAGCAATACGATGACGGATCGGTCTATGAAGGCACGTTCAAGGACGGGCGGCAGGATGGAACGGGCACCTATTCGCTGCCCAACGGTTATGTCTACGAAGGCCAATGGGTGGACGGGCGCATTGAAGGGGAGGGTGTGGCAACCTATCCCAATGGCTCTGTCTATGAAGGGCTGTTCAAAGACGGCAAGCCGGAAGGCAAGGGCAAGATCGCATTTGGCGACGGCGGCACCTATGAAGGTGACTGGACGGGCGGTGCGATGACGGGTTCGGGTGTGGCCCGCTATGCCAATGGGTCCGTTTATACGGGCAGCTTCAAGAACGGTTTGCATTCCGGCAAGGGGTTGTTCGAAGAACCCTCGGGATATCGGTACGATGGCGACTGGATCGATGGACGCAAGGAAGGCAAAGGCAAGATAACCTATGCCGATGGCGCCACTTTCGAAGGCGCCTTCATGTCCAATCAACGCGAAGGCTTGGGCAAACTGACGATGCCCGATGGCACCATCTATGATGGTTCGTGGAGCGGCGGGCAAATCAACGGAACCGGCACCCTGACGCAGCCCAACGGCGATGTTTATTCCGGCAGTTTCAAAGATGGCACCCGCGACGGTACGGGAAAGACGACCTACAAGAATGCCGACACCTATGAGGGCGGCTTCAAGGCCGACAAACGTGAGGGGGAAGGGCTGTTTCAAGCCAAGGATGGCACAAGCTATCAGGGGTCGTGGAAAGCCGGAAAGATGGAGGGCAAAGGTCGTCTGACCTATGCCGACGGATCCACCTATGAAGGTCTGTTCGCCGCCGATCTTCCGCAAGGACAGGGAAAGATTACCTATCCCGACGGGTCAACCTATGAAGGATCATGGGTAAAGGGCGCAATCGAAGGGAAGGGCCGGGCTGTCTATCCTGCTGGTCTGGTTTACGAAGGGATGTTCAAATCTGCAAAGCCAGACGGGATGGGGATCATGACCTATCCTGATGGGTACCGCTACGAAGGCGCGTGGAAAGCCGGCAACCGCGAAGGGCAGGGGGTTGCCACCTATCCTGATGGTACGATCTTCAACGGCAGTTTCGTGGCCGGCATGCGCGAAGGCCGAGGATCCATGACCGAGCCGGGTGGATTTTCCTATGAAGGGGACTGGAAAGCTGGCGAGATGGAGGGGATGGGCATTGCAACCTACCCTTCTGGCGACGTCTATGAAGGGGCTTTCTTGAAGGGCAAACGCCATGGACCGGGCAAGTTGACGTACAAAGGGGGCGAGATCAGCGAAGGCCTTTGGGAAAACGGAATTCTTCGCGCGCCGTTGCCGCAATCAGCGGCGCCGCCTGCGGAAGGCACCGCTTCCCCGCCGGCGGACGGCACGGCCCCGATCGCAGATCCTGCCCCTGCAACGGGCAGTGGCGGTTAGCGCCTATTCCCACCAAGGATCAATTTCGGCAATTTCTTCGTCTGACCATCCAAAATGATGCGCCAGTTCGTGAACCATCACATGACCGACCAACTGGCGCAGGCTGACGTCGCCGCGTTCTATCCATTCTTCCAGAATCGCGCGGCGGAACAGCCAAATCATGTCGGGTTGCAGGGGCTGATCCATCAGGCTTTTTTCCGTCAGGGGAACTCCCTGATACATCCCGGTCAGATCAAACGCGCTGTCGCAGCCTAGATCTTCCAAAACCTCATCCGTGGCCACATCATCCACACGGATCACCAAATCGCGCGCCGCCGTGCCAAACGGCTCGGGCAAGGTCTCGACAGCTTCAATGGCAAACGCTTCGATCTGGGCGAGGCTGGGGGCAAGTCCGCTGGGGTCATAATCCATCATGAAACCGAATTAGGCATTGGTAGCCGCGCGCGCAACCCTGCCGCTGAGGACGGCAGATCTGTTTTTGAACGATGAAATCTGATAGGATGGGAACCTATAGGACCGTGACGATCGAGGGTGACGTGGCAAAGTACGATCAAAAGACCAAGGCAATGACGCTTTCAGTCGACGATTTCATTGCGTCCTTGGACAGCCCCGAACGTCAGGCTGAGGCAAAAGAGCTTGTGAAGATTTTCGCGGCCGCAACTGGCTATCCCGCCAAGATCTACACGGGCGGGATGATCGGTTTTGGCCACTATGCCTATACCTATAACAGCGGACATTCCGGCACAGCCATGGCAACAGGCTTTGCCCCGCGAAAAGCTGATATTTCCTTGTATGGCCTGCGAGGCGAGGGGACTTCGGCGCTTTTGGGTCGGCTTGGCAAACACCGCCAAGGACAGGCCTGCGTTTATGCCAAACGGTTGAGCGATCTGGATCATACGGTTTTATCACAGCTGATCGTCGCAGGTTTGACCCACCTCAAATCCCGATATCCCGTCACGCCGGATTAGGAAAAAAGGTAGCGGCGATCCAACGTTCAAGGCGCTTTATCCCCGCCGAACCAAGGCGCAAAGTTTCGGCACCTGAACTTTGTGATCTAGACCGTTTTGGTTCGGTCCAGATCTGGAAGCCCCTTTGGCAATTGCGGCTTCCCTTCCGGAAACTGGACAAATCTGCCCACCTGTGACATCAGGCCCTTCTTGCAGGAGCCGCCCCCATGACCACCACCCGTTTTGCCCCGTCGCCCACAGGTTACATCCACGTCGGAAACCTGCGGACCGCCTTGATGAACTACCTGATTGCCCGCAAATCTGGCGGCACCTTCATATTGCGGCTGGATGACACAGACCAGGAACGCTCCAAGCAGGAATACATCGACGGTTTGTTCCAGGATCTGGAATGGCTTGGCCTTTACTGGGACCGGGTCGAGCAGCAATCCAAACGCATGGACCGCTATGCAGAAGCGGCCGATCAGTTGCGGGCGGCTGGTCGGTTCTATGAATGCTTCGAAAGCCCGGTAGAGCTGGATTTGAAGCGCAAAAAGCAGCTGAACATGCACAAACCCCCGGTCTATGACCGCGCGGCATTGCTTTTGACACCGGATGAGAAAACCCGTCTTCGCGCCGAGGGCCGCGAGGGGTATTGGCGGTTCCAACTTGAACAAGAGCGCATTGAATGGCCCGATGGCATTCTGGGTGACATTTCGATCGATGCGGCATCGGTCTCTGATCCTGTTTTGATCCGTGCCGATGGTCAGGTCCTGTACACCTTTGCCTCGTCTGTAGATGACGTCGATATGGGGGTGACCTTTATCGTGCGCGGCGCCGATCATGTGACGAATACGGCAACGCAAATCCAGATCATGAAGGCGCTGGGCGGAACGCCCCCGAATTTCGCACACCACTCGCTTCTGACCGGCACCGAAGATGAAAAACTGTCAAAGCGGTTGGGCGCGCTGTCCTTGCGCGACTTGCGGGCAAGCGGGGTGGAACCGATGGCCCTTTTGTCCATGTTGGCGCGTCTGGGGTCTTCCAAGCCGATTGAATTGGCAGGCTCGATGCAGGATCTGATCGATGGCTTTGATGTGGGCACTTTTGGGGCGGCGCCAACAAAGTTTGATCCAGAAGATCTGTTCCCCCTGACACGCCAGTATGTTCAGGGTCTGTCCTTTGACAGCGTTCATGCCCGCATCGCCGCCTTGGGCGTGCCATCGGACAAGGCCGAATTGTTCTGGTCTGTGGCCAAGGGAAACATCACCATTCTTGCTGATCTGGAAGGCTGGTGGGCACTGTTCCGTGATGGCGCAGAGCCGTTGATTGACGAGGCCGACCGTGCTTTTGTGGCCCAAGCCTTGACGCTTTTGCCTACAAAACCTTGGACCACGTCCACCTGGGGCCAATGGACAAGCGCAGTAAAAGACGCCACAGGCCGCAAGGGAAAAGACCTGTTCCGTCCGTTGCGCCGCGCCCTGACGGGCCGGGATGCAGGGCCGGAAATGGCAGATGTCATGCCCCTTTTGCAGGTCGTGCGCGGCGAGTAAACTGTGCGGTTGCAACTTAAAGTGCGTATCGGCCCTCTTTTGGCTTGCAGAATCCGACCCAATCAGACTAGTTTCCGACCATCAGTTCGGGAGAATCCGGGGCGCTCTTGACGAGCTTCTCGGTGCCGAAGGAGCAACCGCCCCGGTAAACTCTCAGGCCCAAGGACCGTTCTGATACACAGACTCTGGAGAGTGGCACGCAAGTGCCCGCCGAAGGGATAATGATCTCAGGCGCGTCTTTGGACGCAAAGACAGAGGGGGCACCGAGGGCAGGGGAACTGCCTGCGCGGTGCCGTTCTGATCTTGGATCGGCGGAAATTGGGGGCGGCCTTGGCCGATCAGATTGAACGATTGGGTCTAAACGATCTGCATGAGTCTCTTGGGGCCAAAATGGTGCCCTTCGCAGGCTATTTGATGCCCATCCAATACGCGGCCGGGGTCATGAAAGAACATCTGCATACCCGGTCCGCGGCAGGCCTGTTTGATGTCAGCCACATGGGTCAGGTTGTTTTGCGTCCAAAGGCTGGAATGGAAGCGCTGTGTTTGGCGCTTGAGGCATTGATGCCGGTGGATGTTCTAGGCTTGGCTGCAGGACGTCAGCGCTATGGTCTTTTCACCAACGAGACGGGTGGGATCCTTGATGATCTGATGTTCGCCAATCGCGAAGATCATCTTTTTCTGGTGGTCAATGCGGCATGCAAACAGGCCGACGTGGCTCATTTGCGTTTGCATTTGAGCCATGTGTCACAGATCGAATTCATTCAGGATCGGGCCCTTCTGGCCTTGCAAGGTCCCAAGGCCGAAATGGTTTTGGAACGATTGATCCCTCAGGTTCGAACCTTGCGCTTTATGGATGTGGGCGTGTTCGGCGAGGCTTGGGTCAGCCGTTCAGGCTATACCGGGGAAGATGGTTTTGAAATTTCGCTTCCCCAAAGCCGTGCATCGTATTGGGCGGAACAGCTGATTCAAGCGCCCGAGGTTTTGCCCATAGGTCTTGGTGCGCGCGACAGCCTGCGGCTGGAGGCGGGCCTGTGTCTTTATGGTCATGATCTGACAGAGCATACCTCGCCCGTCGAAGCGGGCCTGAGCTGGGCCCTGCAAAAGTCGCGCCGCGAGGGGGGGGCTCGCCCGGCCGGATTTCCCGGGCACGAGCGTATTTTGAACGAAATTACCCGGGGGCCAGAGCGGATGAGGGTGGGCCTGCGTCCCGAAGGGCGTGCGCCGATGCGCGAGGGAACTTTGCTGTTCCACCCCGATGGCACCCCTTTGGGCGAGGTAACCTCTGGCGGATTCGGCCCGTCCGAGGGTGCCCCCCTTGCCATGGGCTATGTTCCGGTCGCTTTTTCGGCACCCGGCACGCTTTTGATGGGTGAAGTCAGGGGCAAGCATTTGCCCGTGGCCGTCGCCCCCCTACCGTTTCACCCCACCCATTACAAACGATAAGGAGACAAAGATGAAGTACACAAAAGACCATGAATGGCTGCGTGTCGAAGGCGATCTGGTGGTGGTCGGCATCACCGAACATGCGGCCACGGCACTGGGTGATGTTGTGTTCGTGGAACTGCCCGAAGTGGAAACCATGGTGGCCGAGGGCGACGAAATCTGCGTGATCGAAAGCGTCAAGGCGGCGTCGGATATTCTGGCCCCGGTCGATGGTGAAATCGTCGAGATCAACGACAAGCTGGTGGACAATCCCGGTCTTGTGAACACCGATCCGACAGGGGCTGCCTGGTTTTTCAAACTTCGTCTGGATGATCTGGCCGTGCTGGACGCGTTCATGGACGAGGATGAGTACGCCGACATGATCGGCTGATCTGGCCCGTGCCTTGATGGCCTTCGTCCTGCGGCCGACGGCTTTTGGTGCGACCTTCTGGGCGGTTTGGCCCGGTGATCACTTCTGCAAAGGGCAATTCGATGACGTTTACACCAACCTCTTACGATCCATATGATTTTGCAAACCGCCGCCACATCGGTCCTTCCCCGGACGAAATGGCGCAGATGCTTGATGTCATCGGCGTGGCCTCGTTGGATGCGCTGATAGACCAAACGGTTCCCTCTGCGATCCGGCAATCCATCCCTTTGGGCTGGGCCCCCCTGTCGGAGCACGAGTTTCTGGCGCGCATGCGCAAAGTCGCGGCACGCAACGTTGTGATGACCAGCCTGATCGGGCAAGGCTATTACGGAACAGTCACGCCGCCGGCAATCCAGCGCAATATCCTTGAAAATCCGGCTTGGTATACCGCCTACACCCCCTATCAGCCCGAGATTGCCCAAGGCCGACTTGAAGCGTTGTTGAACTTTCAAACCATGGTCGCCGATTTGACGGGCATGGACATAGCCAATGCCAGTCTGCTCGACGAGGCGACGGCCGCAGCCGAAGCCATGACGATGGCCGAGCGTGTGACCAAGTCCAAGGCGCGGACTTTTTTCGTGGATGAGAATTGTCATCCCCAAACAATTGGCGTGATTCAGACACGGGCCCA
>CANHLE010000002.1 GCA_947461435.1 Paracoccaceae bacterium
CGTCGAATGATGTTCAATAGTCCCATGTGGATCACTCCGTTGCCCCCGCCGCTCACCGCTTTGGGGAAAGGTTCACATGGCTCAGTTCTCAGTGAAAATTATCAGCCTAACCGGCTCAGTTCTGGGTGAAAATCAACACGCAAGGTGCAGCTTGTCTTTGAATTTCAGAACTCGACGGCGGGCCCAAAGGTCTGTTGCCGTTGTGATCAGTAGCTTGACCTCGGCCTTGTTAAACGCCAACCAACTCTGGGCGATCAGTGGGCGATGTTCTTTCGGGGGCTCCACCTTATGTGCCGGGTTGAACGGTATCAGGTCCACACTGGTGGCGAAGTTCAAGAGTGCCGCTACGCTGGCCAGGTAGCCAGATTTGGTCGTCGCAACCATCGGCTTTCCCCGGTGCATCAGGGTCTCCAGATGTTCAACGAACTCGATGATGTGGCGCTTAGTGATAGATGCAAGTGGAAGGTTGCCATGCAAGTCCACGAACTTCTGGATGCGTCGTTTGTGTGCTGCCTGGGTCGTTAACCGTGGCTTCTCCCGCTTCTCCCACTTCGGTAAAGCGGACAGAATGGTCTCACCGCGTAAGGCATCTAGGTCATCAATCTCGGATTTTAGCTTGTCGGCTTTAAGTTCGGCAATCTCTTTGCGGTCTTCGTTTTCCGCGTCCCTGGCACGTCTCATCAGTTTGTTCAGTTCGGTCTGTGCCTCACCCTCCTCGTAGGACATAGCAAAGTAGCCATCCTTCTCAGCTTGCCTCAGGAAGTCCGGATCACGGCTCAGAGCGATCTTGAAGGTTTCGATCAACACACCGTCTCGGTGAGCCGTAAACGGGGGCATGACGTAGCCTTTGGGAAGCGGAAACTTCGAGAAATCAAGTCTCACGCTCAAGTCCGGACCATCCGGAGTTTGAGACTCGTCGAAACCCGTGAGGACACGGGATTCGACCCCGAACTCCATCTCCCGGTTGTGCTGATGTGCATATGCGTGAGCCTCTGAAACACGCTCCGATGCAGTGCGACCGCTAAGTCTGATGTTCCACTCCGACTTCCCATCATACTGATCACGAAATGCCGATGGAATCGCACGGCGATAGAAGAACTGACCGTTCCTCTCTTTGATGTATGAACCCTTGCGTGGCTTGAATTCGCTCATGACCCCGGCACTATTGGAACAGAGACTGCCCCCTTATTGGAACGCTATTGGAACACCTTCCACCCAGTATACGTCAAAACTTGAAGCGTAAAGAATTATTTATTCATATATATCAGTATCTTGACTGTCGAGCGTTGTGTTGCAAAAATACTACATTGAGATGAAATATATCTGCCTGTCGGTCTGAACCATTAGCGTTTTTCGATAAGTTGGACGCATGACCCAACGACGTATTGCGGTCCTCGCTGGAACCAATTGGTATCCAGCGAGGACGCGATTGACGACCGAATCTTGCCAAAAAAGCAATCCAAGCCGCCGACGCGCGGCACAGATTACCCTGAAACACCGAAAGTTATTGCCTCAATAAACTTTCAGAAGAGAAGGCGACGTGCGCGGGTTGATTTGAGTTTTTATCCATCAACTCTCAGGTCAAGCCCAACGCAGCCGGCGGGGTTTTCACGGCCCGTTATGTCGTGAACGGTGAAAGACTTACGAACTGACCGTTTCCTTTTCTGCCGCGCGCCCATACTCTTGCCGAAAAGGGAGAGGGGACACAGTGCGCATCGCGGTTGTCACGGGAGCTGCTGGAGGCATGGGCAGAGCGATCGTCCATCGTCTTTTGGATGACGGTTTGCACGTCGTTGGCGTTGACATCAACGGCCCGGCCTTGGTGATGATGGGCGCTGATCTAACTGACTTTACGGCGTTGGCATGTGATCTGACAGACGCGGAAGCAATAACTGACGTTTTCGATACCGTTACCCGACGCTTTGGTGGGGTTGATGTCTTGGTGAACAATGCCGGGACCTGTTTCATGTCGGACTTCCCGGACATTTCAGCTGATGAATTAGATCGGCAGATGTCTGTCAATTTTTCCTCGGCTTTTCACTGCTGCCAGCAGGCTGTCAAAGCCATGGCAGATCGACCAGGCGTGCGGAAGATTGTCAATATCTCGTCCAACGGCGCCTATAACTTTGACGTCTTCGATCCGCCCCACTATCGCGCGTCAAAGGCCGCAATGGACACCCTGACCAAAGATTTGGCCCGCCGCTATGCCCGGGACAAGATTGCCTGTAATTCAATTGCGCCTGCGATGACGGAAACCCCATTGTTCGGCGTGCTCAGCGCCGAGGTTCTGGAACGCGCGATTTCCGCGATGCCCCATGGCCATGCCATGCAGCCAGAACAAATTGCCGAATGGGTTGGCTTCTTGGTTTCGGCTGCCGGTGATGTCTCGTCAGGCAATATCATCATTCTGAATCAAGGGCGCGACGTACGGTGAAAGTGAGAATCCACAAGCTGTTCGACTATCTTTTGTCCACCACGCGAGAGACGCCAGATTGCTTTCTGGGCTTTTCCTTGAGCCAGTCGCCGAAACTGTCTGATTTTATGGATGACCTCGATCCAAACCTGTCCCTCGACTGGAACGGCGTCAGTTTTCAGGGCCTGCCGATGCTTCGACAGCGCGTCATTGAGCAGGCCGAACTTGACGGGATCTGCACGGCGGATGACGTCCTGATTACCGCCGGGGCGGCAGAAGCGAATTATCTTTGTTTTCGCCAGTTGCTGGAGCCCGGAGACGACGTTGTCACGATTTCACCGGGCTGGCCACAAGTGTCGGTCATGGCAAAAGCGATCGGGGCAAAGCTGACAACGGTGACCTGTCATGAGAAAGACAATTGGACACTGAATCTGGACGCACTGCGTGCTGCCGTCACCGCGCAAACAAAACTGATTTTCTTGTCGAACCCAAACAACCCGACGGGGATGCCCTTTTCGGCGGCTGATTTGACCAAGATCGCGGCCATTGCCGACCACGTCGGCGCATGGCTGATCGTCGATGAAGTTTATGCGGGTCTGGAATGGACAGGACCCCGCGCGCCGTCGATTGCAGGGATGTATCATCGCGGCATTTCAACGGGATCCGTCTCAAAGGCGTTGGGGCTACAGGGCTTGCGCACGGGATGGATGATCTGCCGGGATCACGAGCTTATCATGGATTGTGTTATCCTCCGGGAAAACTCCAGCGAGATCATGAATATCTTGGGAGAGCATATCGCTGAAATCGCTCTCCGACCGGAGCGTCTTGGTCCCGCCTTGGCAGTAGCCCGCGCCCAAGGTCTGAAAAACCTGGATGTGTTGGACGAATTTATCAAAAGCGAACCACGGTTGTCTTGGGTTCGGCCCGGCGCAGGATTGATCGGCCTGGCTCGTTTGGAAGGGGAAGAAGCGGAACCCTTTGCCCGCCGCCTTCTGGCCGCGCCGTTCAAAACCTTTCTGCTGCCTGGCACTGCCTATGATATGCCAAACCATATCCGATTGGGCGTTGGTGGGGGCGATGCCGTACGACTGGACGATGGGCTGTCCCGTCTGGCAGACTGCCTAAGATCGATATCCTAAGTCGCCGTTCGCGTACTCGATGTCGCGCGCGATGGGGACAAAACCATGTCAGACATGCAGGCTAAACCTTCTTATTTACCGGAGAACACGATGCAAACAGTAGTAAAACTGCCGCCAACCGATTCCAACCCATCGACCAGCGATCTGGATGGGTGGATCAAAACCGAAGGCAATCCCCAGATGAAAACCTGGGTCCTGCATACCTCTGCTGCAGGGGATATGGTGTCGGGAATCTGGGAATGCACGGTTGGCAGCTATCATGCCACCTATTCAGCTTACGAATATGTCGTGCTGATCGAAGGCAAGATTACGATCACCCCAGATGGTGAACAGCCCGTAACTGTAAAGGCTGGCGATGCCTTTGTGGTAGAACCCACATTCAAAGGAACCTGGAAGATCGAAGAGAATGTGCGCAAGCATTTTGATTTTCGGACAAAGTAGTTAGAAAATTCAGGCCCTTAATCGTTCTTCCTTTCAAAAAAGGATAGGGATTGGGGGCCATAAACCTTTGCCTCGTCTCTGTGATATCTGATAACAATTTGCGGATTTTGCCTAGCAGGCCCGAAAGGTTCAGGACTGGTTCATCACCCGAAAAAATCCGGGTTTAACCAGAAAGGACCAAAACATGCTGCCCATGTTCAAGACCAAAGCTGTCGCCGCAGTGACTGCTGTCGCACTTCTTCTTACTTCTGCCGCACCATCGTTTGCATGGGGCCAGCGCGAGCAAGATGTCCTTACGGGCGTTCTGGGAACGATCTTGATCGGAACATTGATCAATCAGGCCACCAAACACCCGAATGTTCAACATCAGCCCCAACCGCAGCCGGTTTATGTACCAGCGACAACCTCAATCTACAGCACTCCCGTTGCGGCGAGGTTCAACGCATACAGCAACAACAATCAGCGCCGCATTCAGTCGACCCTGTCGGCCTATGGATACTATAACGGTCCAATTGATGGCGTTTTCGGATCTGGCACCTACAACGCAACGGTGGCTTACGCGAAGGCCACAGGCAAATCCAACCTGCTGACCAGTCAAGCTGGCGTTGCCTCCCTTTATGAAGCGCTTCTCTTTTGAACAGGACTGACGTCACACCCTGCGTCCGCAAGAACCGTTGATCGGCAACGCAAGGCAGACATGTTGCCGGGTTTCAATAGCACGGCCAGAAAAGATCAAGCCGGCGGCTTGCCGTGGATCTGACCATCGCCATTGTGATTGCTGCCGACACGTGGATGAATATGTTGAAATTGGAAAGGGCCCAGATTGCATGATCTGGGCCCTTTGCTTTGCGTCAGAAACAGTTAAACGAGAGTCGGCGCATGTTCGACGGCCTTGGCATCAATATCTCCCGGGCGGGCAATTTCGATGCGGCGCGGTTTCAACGCTTCGGGGGTTTCACGTTGCAAATCAATGTGCAGCATTCCGTGTTCGTGCGTCGCGCCCTTGACCTTTACATGGTCTGCCAAGGCAAATCGGCGTTCGAAGGCCCGTGTTGCAATCCCGCGGTGCAGGAAAGTCTTTACAGTCGTCTCGTCCGCGCGACGGGCCGCCACGTACAGACTACCTTCGCGCACGTCCACCGTCAGGTCGTCGGGGGAAAATCCAGCCACGGCGATGGAAATACGGTAGGAATCTTCCGCCGTTTTTTCAATGTTATACGGCGGGTATGTTGGCTGCGGAATATCCGCTGAAAGAGCGCGGTCCATCAGATCGGCAATACGGTCAAACCCCACGGTAGCGCGGTAAAGGGGGGCAAAGTCAAGATTACGCATGATCATCCTTTCAAAGCGATGTCGCTGGGCCCTCCCATAACGGGCAGGGCAGTGTTTGTGCCGAGGGCCCGATGCGGCGCCCTGCGACCAGCATCAGATGGGAAGGGACTTGCTGGGTTTCAAGCCCGGAAAAATCATGGGACGGTGACAAATTTCGCAGTGCCGCCATGCCCACCAGACAGAACCGTAACCCCTTCAACTCGGGATTCTCCGCCAAGTTGGGATTCAATTTCGGACAATAGCGTTGGAAGAACTTCGGTCACAGAAACGGCCAACGCGACGGGCTCTTCGCCCAAATCTGCCTTGGCAGAGATGATTGAGACGATTTTCGGGTTTTGACCAGAAATGTCAAAAACCGGCGCGCCCGAGGATCCGAAATCGACGGAACAGGACAGAACCGAGATTGCGTTGGCTTCGTCAAGCACAGTACAGGTTTGTTGCAAGGATGGTGCTTCCGCGCGATCTTGCGCGTAGGACACGACGCCGACCGAGGAATTGACGTCGGGCCGCGGTCCGATCTCCATAGGAGTGACGGAGGTCGAGCGTATCGGTTGATCCAACCGAAGAAGCGCGACGTCAAATCCGACCCTGTCCAACTTGCCGACCCCGGCATAAACATAGTCAGGATGCGCGGCAGCAACAGAAACGTGGCGATATGCCTCGGCACGGCCGTTTCGCAAACCTGGAAGAAATTGGAAATCTTGAACCGGGGTGCGTGCCCCAGTGTCCTTGTTGAACAAGCAATGTGCAGCGGTCAAAACCAGTTGCGGTGCGATCAGCGTGGCGGTGCAAAAACCGTTGTTGCCAAGATCAAGGCGTCCGACGGCCTCCCAGCCTTTGGCATCATCGGTTGTTTCAAGGCTGATCAAACCCGTTTCCTGTGCGGATCCTTGCCCGGCCGCGAAGACGAACAAAACGACAAGGCAAGCGGGGAAAAGGCGCATCAGAATACTCCGGTTTACTAAGGTCTAAACCGATAAAGCGGCGATAGTTTGGCGATCCTTCAGTACGGGCGGCATCGGCCCGCCCGTTGCCCAATCCAAAAGCTCAATCGTGTGAACGACGGGAATTGTTGTTCCCATGCCGATCTGGGTCATGCATCCAATGTTTCCTGCCGCAATGATGTCGGGTGATTTGGCCTCGAGCGACGTGACTTTCCGCGTGCGCAAAGACGCTGAAATTTCTGGCTGTAAAAGGTTGTAGGTGCCCGCTGATCCGCAGCAGATGTGGCTGTCTACCGGCTCCACGACTGTAAACCCAACCTGCTTGAGAAGATCCTTCGGCGCCGATTTGACCTTCTGCCCGTGTTGCAACGAGCACGCCGCATGATAGGCCACGCGGCCACCCGGTCCTTGCCCCTGAGGCAGACCAATTGTGACGAGGAATTCTGTGACATCACGGGCCAATCCCGCAACTTGCCTTGCCTGCAGTGCAAGAGGATCTTCTGCAAACAGGTGGCCATAGTCCTTGATGGTCGTTCCGCAACCGGACGTATTGATGATGATAGCATCAAATTTCGGCTGATCTTCGGCCAAGATCGCGCGGATCATTTTTGCTGCAAAGGACCGCGCTTCAGCCTCGCGTCCCATATGCTGGGTCAATGCGCCGCAACAGCCAAGACCCTTTGGCACGACAACTTCCACCCCGAGCCGGGTCAACAATCGTATGGTTGCATCATTGATGTCGGTGTTCAGCGCCTTTTGCGCGCATCCGGTCATAAGCGCCACGCGCGCACGGCGCGGGCCGACAGAGGCAAAAGTTTGCGGATCGTCATTGCGGCTGACCGGGGGCAAACGATCTGGCGCCAAATCCATCATAGCACGCAAGCGGGCGTCCGGCATGAATCTTGCCAACGGCTTTGCCAGACGCGCCGCAAAAAGGGCCAAACGAAACCTTGTCGGATATGGGATGATCCGCGCAAGAATGCCGCGCAGCAATCGGTCCATCAGAGGGCGTTTATAGGTTTGCTCGACATGGACTCGGGCCTGATCGATCAAATGCATGTAGTCCACGCCAGACGGACAAGTCGTGGTACACGAAAGACAGGACAGGCATCGATCAATGTGCAACGCCGTGCGGGCATCGGCAGCGCGTCCTTGTTCCAACATATCCTTGATCTGATAAATTCGGCCCCGAGGGCTGTCCAGTTCATCCCCCAAGATCAGATAGCTGGGACAAGTGGCAGTGCATAATCCGCAGTGCACGCAACTGCGCAAAATAGCGTTGGCTTCCGCCAGTTTTGGATCTTTCAATTGGCTTTCAGTAAAGAAGGTCTGCATCAGCCCATTATTCCACGATTAAAGATGGCTTTGGGGTCGAATTTGGCGCGCAGCGCTGCTGAAAGGGCGGCAATTGGCGCGGGTTCGGGCGAAAAGACGGGAAGAGAACTCGCGGATCTCATCAAGGTGGCGTGGCCACTTATTGGGCCAAGACGAGCGCGCAGATTGCAGCCTTCGGGGATCAGGGCCCATATGAGGCCGCCGCCCCAATCAAGCAAAACCTTCGCATCATCAGGCATTCCCGCCAAAAGAGTAGGGGCGGTTGACGGCTGTACAGATAGTCGCCAAAGATCGCCCCCCTGCCCTGCCAATGGTGCCACGTCGCGGATCGCCTTCCAACGTTCAACCGGCTGATCGGCAACGGTGATCTCGGCCGCATGCATCGCCAGAAGGGATTTCAGTCGGTCCAATCGATAAGCAACGGACCGTGCAAAGCCTTCGATACGCACGTAGGTTTGCTTTTCTGCCGGCAAATGCGCGGCACCAGAGATTTCATAAGGTGAACCCAAAGCAGCAGACATTGCACTGACCGCCTGCGTATTAGTGAGGCCATGCAGACACAGACCCGCACTGGTTTCAGGCTGGGGAAGAAGTTTGAAGGCCACCTCTGTCAGCACACCCAATGTTCCGTGGGCTCCTGACATCAACTTGACCAAATCGAGACCGGTGACATTCTTCATCACGCGGCCACCCGATTTTATCGCCACACCGCGCCCATCAACACATTTCAGTCCGATCAAACTGTCACGCGCCGCTCTGGCTTGGACACGCCGCGGGCCCGAGGCATTGGCTGCGGCAACGCCGCCGATGGTCGACGCGCCCTGCCGCCCCAACAAGGCTTGAATATCTGGCGGCTCAAATGGAAGACGCTGACCTTGGGCGGCCAAAGTCTGCTCGATCTCGGACAAGGGCGTGCCTGCGCCCGCGACAACGGTCAGCGCACCGGGCTCATACAGCGAAATGCCGGACAGGCCTGACAGATCAAGTATCTCCCCGTCGACCCGAGGACCGCGCGTACCGCCACCTCTCAAGGCCAAGGGGCCAGTTGCCGACCGGATCATCTCGGTCAAGTCCGTTTCACTTTCCGGCCGCATGGAGCGCTTTCATCTTGTCACGAGAATTCGGGAGGATCTGAAACATAGCGATTCAATATCTTAACCCGCACGACGCCCAGCACTGGCAGACAGGGGGAACACCTTGGCTGGGTTTAGCAGCCAAGACGGATCAAAGACGTCCTTGACAGACATCTGAGCTTCCAGATCTGCCGGATTATATTGAACGGACATCAGATCGCGTTTTTCAACACCCACACCATGTTCCCCGGTAAGGCAACCGCCAACTTCAACACACAAGGTCAAGATCGCTGCGCCAAAGGCCTCGCAACGCTCCAGATCGCCAGGTTTGTTCGCGTCAAAAAGGATAAGAGGGTGCATGTTCCCGTCACCCGCATGAAAGACGTTGGCAACCCGTAGACCGAATTCATCGCTCATCTCGCCAATCCGCCGCAGCACCAACGGCAGCGAAGAAACTGGGATTGTGCCATCCAGACACATATAGTCACCCATTTGGCCCATAGCCCCGAAGGCTGATTTTCGGCCAAGCCAAATGCGTGCGCTATCCGCCTCTGAGGTGCTTTCGCGATAGGCGACTGGGGCATGGCGCCCTGCCAGGTCCCGTATCCGTGCAAGTTGGTCATCGATCTCTGCAAGGCTTCCCTCGACCTCGATGATCAGAAGGGCCGCACAATCGGGGTAACCTGCCTTTGCAAACGCCTCACAGGCGACGATTGCAGGACGGTCCATGAATTCAATGGCCACAGGCAGTACACCTGCCTTTATGATATCACCGACGCAGGCACCGGCAACTTCGTTGCTGTCAAAGCCGATCAACACAGGTCTGGCACCTTCAGGTTTTGGAAGGATGCGCAACCAAGCTTCCGTAACCACAGCAAGTTGCCCCTCTGACCCGCAGATCACACCCATAAGGTCCAGCCCACCGGAATCATTGAAAGGACCGCCGAGCGTCAGCTCTGTGCCATCCATCAAGACCATGCGGACGCCCAAAAGATTGTTGGTCGTCACCCCATACTTAAGGCAGTGCGCCCCGCCAGAGTTCATTGCGATATTGCCTGCAATGGCACAGGCTATTTGGCTGGACGGATCCGGCGCATAAAAGAACCCTTCTGATTCAACTGCCCCCGTGACCGACAAGTTTGTCCGTCCGGTTTCAACATGGATAAACCGATCGGCTGTATTGATTTCAATCACGCGAGTCAGTCGCGACACGCCCAGAATAACACAATCGGCCGTTGGAAGTGCGCCGCCCGCAAGAGAGGTTCCCGCGCCACGAGGTACAACCGGCACTCCCATGCTATGGCATACCTTCAAGATGGCCGCGACTTCAGCCGTCGTGCGCGGTAGTGTCACGGCCATCGGCGGGCAGCGATAGGCCGACAATCCATCGCATTCATAGGCCTTCAGTTCGACCGTGTTGGTGATCAGCACCCCCTCAGACAGAACGGCGGCCAAAGCATCAAGTATAGCCGGACGACTGTTCAAAATCCTGCGGTTGACGAGCGGCATGTCCATAGTGTGATCCTTTTGGCGTCACCCAATGGGATGCCGAAAGTCGTGCCGGGTCAAGGGGATATAGGGGTGCCAAGCACCGGTGTGAAGACATGTGTCAACCGTGATTTCAGCATGCTTCGCGATTAGATCTTTGTGAATTCAAAGGGATGGTAGTTCAGGTTCGGGCCGAGCTTCTGCGGCGCCCCTCCACTAGCCAGGCGGCAATCATCAAACCGGCAGAAGACAACAGCGCCAGCCACTCGGGCAACAGCGATGTGACACGAAGATCTTCAGTTTCATAGGCTCCGCGGGGCGTGATGCCGATCCAGCCGCGTCCAGCGGCGGTGCGGCCCATTTCAACTGACCGGATGTCGGGCAATCCAGCTGCAATTCGCAGCGCCCCACCTTTTGTTGCGGTAACAGCCGGCCGGATTACCAGATCAGTTGCGATCGTGTCCACGAATTCCCGCGGAGCGGGGGGACCGACAGACAGGACACGGGTCAATTCCCCTTGGGAGAGGCGGTATAGACCGGAGCCCTTTGTCGCGAACCGCGATTCGTATCGACCGGGGGAAAGTTGCGTCATTGGCAAATTCAGCACCGTGCCATCAGGCATGGTGACGCTCAGATCCCCCGGCGTCTCGTCCTTGATGCTGCGGCGAGTTGCGGTCACTTCCTGGGTTTTCAGACTCGCAGAAAGGGTTTCTTCCTCAAGTTCTGGTTCCTTGAGCATCCAGTGCGCAAGTCTGCGCAGAAGTTCCAATTGTGGCCCCCCCCCTTCAAAACCACGCCCCCAAAGCCACATCTGATCCGACGCCAAAACAGCCACACGGCCAAGCCCAACACGGTTCAGGACCAAAAGGGGCCTGTCGCCGGGCCCCGACATGACAACCTGGCCTGCGGTCGCTTTCATTTCGACGAGACGGAACCACCGTCCCCATCCCCCTTTAGGCGCAAGCGCCTCCAGGCCCTCGGTTACAGGATGTCGGCGGCCAAGTTCGGTAAGCGCTGGTTTGAAACCTTCGGAAATGATTTGCGAAGTTGGCTCCACCGGCAGAATTTCGGCCAACGGCGTGCGCCAAAGGCTGTCAATGGTGCCAAACTCCGGACCTGCCGCAACCAGAACGGTGCCGCCGTCTTTGACATACTGAACAACGTTGTCGATGTAGCTCATGGGCAAAATGCCCTGCATTGAATAGCGATCAAAGATGATCAGATCGAAATCCTTGATCTTTTCTACGAACAACTCTCGGGTAGGAAAAGCAATCAGCGCAAGTTCTTCGACCGGGATGCCATCCTGCTTTTCGGGCGGCCGCAGAATGGTGAAGTGAACCAAATCGACCGAGGGGTCGGATTTGAGAAGATTGCGCCATGTCCGCTCGCCCGTGTGCGGTTCGCCCGAGACCAGAAGCACGCGCAACCTGTCACGGACCCCATTTATGGCCAAGGTGGCGGTGTTGTTCTGATCCGTCAATTCTCCCTCTTGGGCCGCGACTGAGAGTTGCAGAACATTCTGCCCGCCATGTGGTAACCGAACCGGCAGATCCAAATCGACGTTCAGCGGGACCGAAAAGGTGACGGGAAGCTCTTCGTCCAAGGCAATGGTGATGTCGACCAGATCGTCGACACCAAAAGGTGCCGCTCCCAAGTCTTCGATACGCAAGTTTAAAACAGTCTCTTCGCCCATGATCGCAAAGGCAGGCGCATTGGTCACCACGATCCTGCGGTCCCAATCCGAGTCTTCGCCAGTTAGCAATAGGTGCAGTGGGGCAGGCAGATCAGGGGTTGCCCCCATATCATGGATTTGGCCATCGGATATGAGGATCGCCCCCGCAATGCGTCCGCGCGGCTCTTCTGCCAAAGCTTTTGCCAGGGCCGTCATGGCTTCGGTTCCGGCGTCCTCGGCCCCATCGGCCAATCGGATCAGCCGCATTTCAGTATTGCCCATCGCGGCAAGTTCGGCCGTCACATTGGATAGCGCCGCATCACTTTGCGACGATCTGATCCCCAGACGATTGGAAGAACTTTCATCGACCACAACGATCACAATATCCGACAGCGGGCGTTGAAGTTCCGTTTGCAACGATGGGTTTGAAAGCGCCGCAAGCAAGATCAGCGCCGCAACAAGCCGCAGCGACCACCCAGGCAAGCCCCGCCATAAGGCCAAGACTAAAAAAGATGCTGCAAGGGCTGCCAGAACCCAAAGCAGTTGGATGGAAACAAGAGGAGCAAACAAGACAGACTGGGTCATTGTCCCAGCCTTTCCAACAAAGCGGGTACGTGCACCTGATCTGATTTATAGTTGCCCGTCAGCACATGCATGATCAGATTGATCCCAAATCTATAGGCCGTTTCGCGCTGACGTTCCCCCCCTTCGCCCCTTCCAACGGGATACAACGGCGCGCCAAACTCATCGGTGGCCCATGCCGAGGCCCAATCGTTGCCACCAATCACAACCGGGGTGACGCCATCATTTTGCGGCCGAAACGGCATACCGTCGGTCGCCTCGGCCTGTTCGGGCGCCGCCTCGACCCAAAGGATGGGGCTGTCGAACCGTCCGGGAAAGTTTTGGATCAGATAAAAACTGCGCGTCAAAATGTGATCGGTCGGGATAATATTCAGCGGAGGAATATCAAGACCTTGGGCTATGCCGCGCAGGGTCTCTCCTTCGGCCGAAGTGACACCGTTCTGAGAAATGTCACCATCTTTCGTGTCAAAAAGGATCATGCCGCCACTGCGAAGATAGGCATTCAGCCGATCATAAGCGCCGGGGCTGGGCAAAGCTTGGGTGGTAGTGATGGGCCAGTACAGGAACGGGAAAAAAGCCAATTCATCTGCTTCGATGTCCACACCCATAGGGGGCAGAGGTTCGATAGACGTGCGTTCTGTCAGGCGATCTGACAAGCCCAAGAGCCCGGCTTGCGATAAGGTATCAAGAGAGGCGTCGCCCGTCCTGACATAGGCCAAAACCACGCCTTCAGTTGCCGCGATGGCAACCTCGTCTTTTGCAGCTTCCTGTGCTTGTGCCGGTGGGGCATGAAACGGAAGAAAGCCCATCATCACAATGGCTGCACTTTTTCGGGCGAAGGACGCCAGACGGCCCGAGAGCCAGAGCGCAGCCAAGATATCCAAAAGGGTAAGGCAAAGGGACGCTGCCAAAAGCGGTCCCTTCAGGGCAACACTTTTTGAAGCTCCTATCCCGTCGATGATTTGGATATTAGGCCACACGGCAGGTTCTAGTGTAGCGTCGACACTGATTGCGTTCAGTGCGAGGCTTCGGGCCCCTTCGGTATAAACACCAGGCGGCAAGCCATCTGACGGACCCGCGAAAAGGGCATTGCCCAACAGTTCACCATCAACTCCGGAAATGTCCTCACCGCTTTGCCCGGCCCCGTATCCATCTATCACGCGGCCTGCACTCCAAATTTGACCCTTGAGGGTCTCTGGCTTTGGAGGCTCGGATCCAGCCGAAACAGCAAGGCGCTCCAACATCTGGACGAAAAGACCCGACAACGGAAGGCTGGACCATTCTGCATTGGCCGTCACGTGAAAAAGCACCACCTGTCCATCACCGATAATCTTGCGCGTGACCAAAGGTGTGCCATCGGCCAGTGACGCGATGGTGCGCTGTGCGACATCAGGTCCCGGCTCTGCCAGAACTTGTTCGCTTACCGTAAGGTCTTGTGGAACCTCAAGCCCATGAAAGGGCGATCCTTCGGCGAAAGGGGCGATTGGTCGCGGGTCACCCCAACTCATGGTGCCCCCGATTTCGCGGCCACCTTCCCGCAAGCGAACCGGCATCAACGGATCTTCAGCAGAACGCGACAGATCCGATGCAGCAAGCCGCGGACCGGAGAATCGCAACAAGAGACCGCCCTTTTCGATCCAATCCAAAAGAGCGTCGGATTCGGCTTGGGTCAGGCGCGCCACATCTGCAAGGATCACCACATCGGGGCTCGCCTTCAGCACATCCGCAAGAGCACCCTCGATCAACTCAGTTGAGGGTGCGAGCGCTTGCCGAAGATAATGTGTTTGATCCAACAGGGTTAAACCTTCTTTGGACGTTCCCCCTGCGAGAATGGCAATTTTCCGCCGTTTCAGGCTGTCATCGGTCAAGCTGACCGCCCCTGCAGAACGATTGCCAAGAATTTCGAAACGATTCAGCCGATTGCGCAGTTCTGGCGGCAAAGACAAACTTGATTCCGCGCGTATCTCACCGACTGAAAACGCCACTTTGAACCGCGCCAGTTCACGGTCTATTCCCGCTGGATCCGGACCGCGACCAATCACCTCAACCTCGGCCTCGGGTCCGCCCAGCGGACGCAAGACAGTCACAATGACAGCGCCGTCTTTGATCACTGCAGGGGCAATCCCGAGAAGAACACGGGGCGATTGATAGACTCTCACATCGCCCTTGTTTGCCAAGGCCGTATGCAAAGCGTCGCGACCTGCATGATCCAAACCGTCCGAGAGCCAATAAGTTTCAAAATCGCCCGTTGGCAAAACCTTCGCCCATTCAAACATTGCGCGCGGCAGCCAAGGCGAAGGGTCCATCGCATTTATCCGGGTCAAAACTGAATCTGCAGACTGGAACACCGGCGTCTGTGGTGACTCTACAAGAGTGATCAACGCGACGGGGCGCGCGCTTCGGCTTGCTTCAGCGAGAATCTCCGATGCTTTCTGGCGCCGAATGTCCCAATCAGAAGCTTCGGCCCAACCGCCATCAAACACCAAAAGAAGTGGTCCGCTGCTCAGTGAATTTGGAGTGGGATTAAGTGTTGGGCCCGCAAATCCCAAAATGGCGGCCAAGATCGCGAAAATGCGCAGAGCAAGCAACCACCATGGGGTGCGGTCTGCCTGCCGCGTCTCGTCCTTCAGGCCCAACAGCAAACCCACCGCAGCAAAACGAAGGCGTTTCGCCGCTGGCGGTATTGCCCGAAGGATCAACCACAGAACTGGCAAAATGACCAAGGCAGCCAGCAGCAAGGGCTGACTGAAGGATAGACCGGCAAGCATCAGCGATTTCCTCCAAGTGCCTGATGTGCCCAAAGGAGGAGTGGCAGCGCAGGTGAGCCGGTGTGATGCGTCGTGAAATGCCAGCCAAGCGCCTGCGCCATTCGGGCGAGTTCGGCCTTGCGGTCTTGAAGCCGCTGCAAATACCGAGCGCGCAGATCACCCGCTTCTTGCGTTTCAAACGCAATACCGCCACCTACGGATTGAAAAATAGTCCGCCCATCGAAAGGAAAATCTTCCTCGATCGGATCCAGTATTTGTATGATCACGCCGCGTACGCCTTTGTCAGCGGCGGCACCAAGTGCGGCTTGCAACGGGCCAAGATCCCCCAAAAAGTCAGAAATGACCACTGCACGACTGTGAGAAATAGCGTCGTGCAAACTTGGGGCTCCAAATTCTGCCACCCTTTGATCGGCTAAAGCCAGCGCGAGCATGGACATTTGGGCGATCCCTGCCCTTGGCCGACCCTGCCCCTCGATGCCGACCCTTTCACCCCCCTTTAAAAGAGAAATCGCCAAGGCATAGGCAACAATGAATGCGCGATCCGTTTTGGATTGTTTTGACTTGGAACTTTGAAATTGCATGGATTTTGCGGAATCCACCCAAAACGTTACGCCTTGAGAGGCTTGCCATTCACGCTCGCGGATATACGGAGCATCAGACTTGGCCGACCGCCGCCAATCGATGTTGCGCGCACTATCGCCGGGCATCGCAGGACGATACTGCCAGAAATCAGCGCCCTGTCCCGCTCGTTTTCGACCATGGTCCCCTAGCGACAACGCGGACGAAAGCCGTTCGGCCTCTGCAAGCAAGGTTGGTAGGGATTGGCCAAGTACATCCGCCTCGGCCCGAAGGGACAGACTTACGGTCACGCGGCAGCCTCGGCCCCAAGAACAGCGGTTGCCATGCGGTCAATCAGTCCGCCCATCGTCTCTCCGCGCGCCCGGGCCGCAAAGTTCAAGGCCATTCTGTGCGACAGAACAGGACGGACGAGAGCGGCAACATCAGATACAGCCGGCGCAAAGCGCCCATCCAACAGCGCGCGCGCGCGCACTGCAAGCATAAGCGCCTGCGCAGCGCGCGGGCCCGGCCCCCAAGACAACGACGCTTCAACGGCTTTCCCCTCTGGCTCGCCGGGTCGGCATGCGCGAACAAGATCAAGGATCGCTTCAACGACCTTATCCCCCACCGGCATACGCCGCACGATCAATTGCGCCTCGATCAATTGATCCGCGGTAAATATTGACGTCACCTTGGCTTCTTCCGCACCCGTCGTAGCCAAAAGAATTTCGCGCTCGACGGCGCGCGTCGGATAATCAACGTCTATTTGCACGAGAAAGCGATCAAGCTGCGCCTCTGGCAGGGGATAGGTGCCTTCCTGTTCAATCGGGTTTTGCGTGGCAAGCACATGAAACGGTGGGCCCAAGCGACGGTGAACGCCTGCAATCGTGACTTCGCGTTCCTGCATTGCCTGCAAAAGGGCGGATTGAGTGCGGGGCGAGGCCCGGTTGATTTCATCAGCCATCAGGAGTTGGCAAAATATCGGCCCTTCCAGGAACCGAAAGGATCGCGTGCCATCGGCTGCGGTCTCTAGAACTTCGGAACCAAGGATATCCGCTGGCATCAGATCAGGGGTGAATTGGATGCGCGAGGAATTCAGCCCCATAACTGTTGACAATGTATCGACCAGAAGCGTCTTACCCAACCCCGGCAAGCCGACCAAGAGGCCGTGGCCGCCGCACAGCATTGCGGTAAGAGACAGATCGACCACCTTTTCCTGACCGATGAATTTCCCCGCAATCATTTTGCGCGCCGACCCAAGCTTTTCACCTAAGGCTTCGATCTGAGAAATTAATTGGGCGGCTTCGGACATGACAATGCTCCTTCGGTTCACTACATCATTAGATCGAATGATGCGGCGGGGTACAAATGACAAACGAGAAATCGGCACAAAACTTCGTGAGTCCCACGGCGGACGGGCTGGCAAATGCCGCCTTGGCCGCCAGCAAAGGACATGGACCCGCCCCGGTTCATCTGTGGAACCCCGCGTTCTGCGGCGACCTAGATATTCGGATCGCCAAGGATGGCCAATGGTACTATCTTGGAACGCCTATCGGCCGTGCCCCGCTGGTGAAGTTGTTTTCAAATATCTTGAAGCGCGAGGGGGACCGTTATTTTTTAGTGACACCGGCCGAAAAGGTGGGAATCAAAGTCGATGATGCCCCATTACTGGTCGTGGACTTTGAACAACAGAACGCGGGACGCACCCAAGTCTTGCACCTGACCACCAAGACCGAAGAGACGGTGACAGTCGACGCCGATCATGCGATTCGGGTGGAAAGGGATGCCATAACCGGCGAACCGTCGCCCTATGTTCATGTGCGATCTGGCCTTGATGCCAGAATAGACCGCAAAACTTTCTATCGCTTGATCGATCTTGCGGTGCACGAAGCGCGTGACGGCGAGCTTTGGTTCGGTCTATGGTCGTCGGACTGCTTCTTTCCAATCATTCCATCTGTAGAATTGACCTGACACGCCTGATGCCCCGTTTTGCCGCAAATATAACGATGTTGTTCACTGAGGTTCCGATGCTGGACCGGCCGGGACTTGCGCAACAAGCCGGATTTGAAGGCGTTGAAGTGCTTTTTCCTTATGATTGGCCGATCAAGGAGTGGGAAATTGCTTTGGCCGGCTTTCCCGTCGCCTTGATCAACACGCCACCGGGTGATTGGATCGCAGGAGACCGTGGATTTGCTGCGATGCCAGATGACGTGGGACGATTTCAAGACAGCTTTCTGCGCGCAGCAGAATTTGCCTCTCGGATTAAGGCAGAGCGCGTCCATGTGATGGCAGGCGTGGCCAAAGGCCCGCAGGCCGAACAGACGTTTGCCGAAAACCTGGCTTGGGCGGCAGCACAGGCGCCGAATTTGCGGCTGGTGATCGAACCTTTGAACGTTGAAGACATGCCGGGGTATTTTCTCAATGATTTTGACCAAGCCGGCAGAATTCTGGACGATCTGGGTTTGCCGAATGTCGGCTTGCAGTTTGATCTTTGGCACGCTGCACGCATTCATGGCGATGCCGAGGCCGTATGGGGCCGACATGAAGCCCGAATTTCGCATGTTCAGATCGCGGGTTTCCCCACCCGAAATGAGCCGGGTGGTGGGGGCTTTGATCTGACGGGGCTGTGCACACGCGTCGATGCGACTGGGTATGACGGGTGGATCGGGGCAGAGTATCGACCAACGCGCGCGACTGTGCATGGCCTCATGTGGTTAAATGCCCTGAAATCCCGATTTCAACCAATCGGATGAGCCTTTGCGCCAGCCGCTCTTGCCCCTGACTGCCCTGCCCCACTAGAATAACAAGTACCGACAAAATCAGGACTGAAGATATGCCAACCGCCGCGCCAGAAACTAAGATCGTGACCCATTGGAAGATCGCTTGTGATGGCGGCGATGGCGCACTCGGGCATCCTCGGGTTTGGTTGACTATTCCGCAAGACTCCGGGTTCGTTGAATGTGGGTATTGCGACAAGCGCTATGTGATCGACCGAGATCACGCCCATAACGATCACTAGCGACGCATGGCGCGTTTGTTTTTACGCGCGCTGACGGTTTTTCTTGCTGTTCCGTTCTTCTATCTGGTCTTTGGCCTTTTCGGCGGTTTGATTCCCGGTCCGATCGAACACACTAGTTCGTATGGCCGCGACGTGCGCATAGGTTTGGCACGAGGACCGATCCACTACGATTTTCTGCTGCCACTCAACTCTGATGCACGCGCGCGTTTCGGCTTTGCGATGGAAGCCGGTGTGCCGTTGTTGCATCCCAAGGCTCGATGGCTTGTTCTGGGGTGGGGGGCGGCAGAGTTCTATGCCAAGACCGCCGCCGTTGGTGAAATATCCGTAGGTCCCCTTGCCCATGCAATTACGGGCGATTCCGCCGTGTTGAGATTGGACGTGGCTAGGCCAGTTGACGGTCTGCCCGGAATCACGTTTTTGACACTGACACAGGGACAGTACGATGCGCTGCTTACTCAGATTGAAGAAAGTTTTGCACGGGATGGAGACGGTGCGCCTATCGCGGCGGCTTTAGGAAGTTTTGGAATGACCGATGCGTTTTTCGAGGCAAATGGTCAGTTTAATATCTTCTATACCTGCAATACTTGGATCGGCGCGCGGTTGAGAGGGGCCGGTGTGCCCATGGGCCTATGGACGCCAACGCCGCAATCGATTGATCTGTCGCTGTGGCGGATCAGGATTGCGGGCTGAAAGGGTGGAAAGGACCGGCGATTTCTGCCAAGACTCACCTTCAGGGTTTGGGGAGAAGCGACATGGCTTTTGGCAAGGGCAACCATCTTCATCTGATTGACGGATCCGCCTTTATCTTCCGGGCCTATCATGCCCTGCCTCCATTGACCCGAAAGTCAGACGGTCTTCCAGTCGGGGCAGTTGCCGGCTTTTGCAACCTGATCTGGAGCGAGATCACACAAGGCGCAGCGGGAAAGGCCAAAGCCAGCCATATTGCTGTGATTTTTGATGCCGGTGCGCATACTTTTCGAAACGACATGTATTCCGAATACAAAGCCAACCGTCCCGAACTACCCGAAGACTTGCGGCCTCAGTTCCCCCTGACACGCGACGCGACGCGCGCATTCAACATTTCATGCATCGAGATGAAGGGATACGAGGCCGACGACATCATGGCGACATTGGCCATTCAGGCCGCGTCTGCGGGCGGGTCTTGTACCATCATTTCATCGGACAAGGATCTGATGCAGCTGATTGGGCCGGGTATCGACATGTATGACCCCATGAAGCAAAAGCCGATGGGCGAAGCGGAAGTGATGGAAAAGTTTGGTGTTGCCCCAAACCGTGTGATCGACGTGCAATCTTTGGCCGGAGATTCGGTTGACAACGTGCCGGGCGCGCCGGGGATCGGTCTAAAAACAGCGGCCTTGTTGATCAACGAATACGGCGATCTCGATAGTCTGCTTGCCCGGGCTGGCGAAATAAAGCAGCCAAAGCGGCGTGAATCTTTGGTCGATCACGCAGATCAAATTCGGCTGAGCCGTGATTTGGTGACACTGAAAAAAGACACTCCGGTTGAGTGTTCCTTGGATGACTTCGAAGTGAAAGCCCCCGATCCAGACGTGCTGATGGAATTCCTGACAACGATGGAATTTCGCACCCTTGCGGGGCGGGTGGCAACGAAATTGAAAGTTGCGGCGCCATTGATCGACGCTTCAAAAGGATTTGAAGTTGCCGGCGCGCATGAGGATAGTGGCCAAGAGACGGTTCAACTCCCGTTTGACCATGATAAGTACGAATGTATCAACGATGCGCTCGCCTTAGGTCGTTGGGTCGCAAGGATCAAGGACGTAGGGCACGTCGCCGTCGATACTGAGACTACAAGCCTTGACGAGATGCAGGCAGATTTGGTTGGAATTTCTCTGTGCGTCGATGCAGGGAGTGCGGCCTATATCCCGCTGGGCCACAAGTCCGGGTCGGGCGATTTGTTTGGCGGATCCACACTTGCGCCGGGACAGCTGGGGATGGACGAATGTCTTGCCCTTTTGAAACCCCTTCTGGAAGATGACAGCATTCTGAAAATTGGCCAGAATATGAAGTATGACTGGAAGATCTTTGCCAGGCATGGCGTGCGAATTGCGCCTTTTGACGACACAATGCTGATGTCCTATGCCATGCATGGTGGCATACATGGCCATGGAATGGATGCGCTTTCGGAAAAGTATCTTGGGCATTCACCCATTCCGATCAAGACGTTGCTGGGCTCTGGAAAATCGCAGATCACCTTCGATAAGGTCGGCATCGTCGAGGCTGTCAAGTATGCGGCCGAAGACGCCGATGTGACCCTGCGCCTTTGGAAAGCATTCAAGCCGCAACTGCACCGCAAACGCGTGACCACCGTCTACGAAACCTTGGAACGTCCCTTGGTGCCAGTTTTGGCCGACATGGAAATGGCTGGGATCGAAGTGGACAAAAATACCTTGTCGCGCATGTCCAACGCCTTTGCCCAGAAAATGGCCGGGTTGGAGGCAGAGATTCAATCCGTGGCCGGGCAACCCTTCAATGTTGGCAGCCCAAAGCAGGTCGGAGAGATCTTGTTCGACAAATTGGGCCTGCCAGGTGGGGACAAGGGCAAAACTGGCGCTTACGCCACTGGGGCGGACGTGCTTGAAGATGTGACGACCTTAACCGAAACACATCCGGAGGGTGCGAAGTTAGCGAGTTTGCTATTGGATTGGCGGCAACTGTCTAAACTGAAATCCACCTATACCGATGCCTTGCAGGATCATATCAACCAAGAAACTGGGCGGGTGCATACAAGTTATTCCATCTCTGGGGCGGTGACAGGACGCCTCGCATCAACCGATCCAAACTTGCAGAATATTCCCGTGCGGTCTGAGGAAGGTCGACGCATTCGCGAGGCTTTTGTTGCCCCCAAGGGACGGACCTTGGTCAGCTTGGACTATAGCCAGATTGAACTTAGAATTTTGGCCCATATCGCCGATATCGCCAGTTTGCAGCAGGCGTTCAAGGACGGTTTAGACATTCATGCCATGACCGCGAGCGAGATGTTCAATGTCCCAATCGATCAGATGACCTCCGACGTTCGCCGAAAGGCCAAAGCAATCAATTTCGGTGTGATCTACGGAATCTCTGGGTTTGGTCTGGCGCGCAATCTTCGGATCGCCCGCAGCGAAGCGCAGGGGTTCATTGATCGCTATTTTGAACGGTTTCCCGGGATCAAGGAATACATGGCCCAAACGGTTAAATTTGCTCAAGACAATGGCTTTGTTCAAACCCTGTTTGGCCGCAAAATTCATACACCGGACATCAACACAAAGGGGCCGGGACAAAGCTTTGCCAAGCGCGCGGCGATCAATGCACCAATTCAGGGGACAGCGGCCGATGTGATCCGCCGTGCGATGGTGCGCATGCCTGCTGCGATTTCTGGCGTTGATGCAAAAATGTTGCTGCAGGTGCACGACGAACTTCTCTTCGAAGTGGCCGAAAATGATGTGACAGCGCTGATCAAGATTGCAAAACAGGTCATGGAAGGGGCAAGCGCGCCTGCGGTAGACTTCAAGGTTCCGCTCGTGGTCGAGGCGGGACAGGGAACGAACTGGGCGGCAGCCCATTGAAACCTGCCGACCGTTGGCTTGGGGTCTTTGATCGGCGTCTGCCGGCCCCGTTTAAAGGTGCTTTTTGGTGAAACGAAAAGATAGTGGCCGAAAATGATAAGGGACTGGCAAGAGTTAAAGGAATTTGCGTTGGCACTTGGGTTGCCCGAAGTGACGACAGCCACGCCTTGGGGACATGAGACGCTGAAGGCTTTTGGCAAATCCTGGTGCTATTGGTCGTTTTATGAGAACGGGGCGGTCTTTGTGGCCGGAAAGGATGAACGCGAGATGCTGATGCAGGCCGATCCGGAAACCTTTTTCCTGCATCCACATTATCGAAACCACAATCTGGTTCTCGTGCGGGCCGGGCGTATCGATACGGACTGGGCCAAGGCCCGCCTGATCTTGCAATGGCGCGAGAGGGCCCCAAAAAGATTCTTGAAGGAATGGGATGCGCGCCATGCCGGATGAGGGGCGGGATTTTGCGACTCCGCTGGCATGGTCAACTTGGCTGTCCGAAAATCAGGATGCCCGCGAAGTCTGGGTGATCTATTGGAAAAAAGGATCCGGCAAACCGTCGATCGACTGGCAAGAGGCCGTGGTCGAGGCCCTATGTTGGGGATGGATCGACGGGGTGCGCAAATCCGTTGACGAGGCTCGGTTCAAACAAAGGTTTACACCGCGCCGGGCAGGATCGGCTTGGTCGGCCATCAACTGTGCGCATGCAGAACGCCTTATTCTGGAGGGTCGGATGCAGGAACCGGGTTTGGCCGCGATTCACGTTGCCAAGGCAATTGGCCGATGGGCAGCGGCCTATGCCGGGGGCATGGGGAAGGCCGAGATTCCCGCCGATTTCCTTGCTGCGTTGCAAGCGGGGCCGGAAGCCGCACGAAAGGCGTGGGAAGAGCTCGATTCAAAGAACCGCTATGCAATTTACTACCGCGTGACCACAGCAAAGAAACCAGAAACACGCGCCCGCAAGGTGACCGAGTATGTGGACTTGCTGGCGCGCGGTGAGAAGTTGATATGAGGCGGCACTGTGGTTGACAGTCCAAGGGTTGAGGTGCGATCGCGATCAGAGTTGCGGCAGTGGCTTGCAAGAAACCACGCGACCGCCGGAACGCACTGGCTTGTCACGTGGCGCAAACCCTCAGAAAGCCACCTGCCCTATGCCCAACTTGTTGAAGAATTACTTTGTTGGGGGTGGATCGACAGCCTCCCTCGGGCGTTGGACGCAGACCGGACAATGCTTCGCATTGCGCGGAGGAATGTAGCGTCGGCCTGGTCAGCCGTGAACAAGGCGCACGTCGAGCGTGCGCGTTCAAATGGCAGCATGACCGCCGCAGGTGAGGACGCCGTTGCATCCGCACTGGCAAACGGGATGTGGGACTTTCTGAACGAGGTAGAGGCCGGAATTGTTCCGGAAGATTTAGCGGCCGCGTTTGACGAGCGAACACGAATTGTATGGGATACCTTTCCAAGGTCGGTAAAGCGCGGAACCTTGGAATGGCTGGCAAATGCCAAAGGTGCGCAAACCCGTTCAGCACGAATCTTGGATATTGCCCAATCGGCGGCGGCCGGTCTGCGGCCCAAGCCGTTTCGGCGTTAGGCCCGATCTATGCGCACCTGAAAGCAGTTGTTTCTTGCCGATCGGACATGGACGTAGGCCACACGTGGATCAGCGAAGAGCGCTTCTGCGCGCAGCGAAATCAAGTCTAGGGGCGTGACGCTGCCGGTTCCATAAACGATCCGGTTATCAGCGCCATATCCACGCGTAATATAGTCGGGACTGTTCAGAATCTGAGGTGCCAAAGGTCCGCCGCCTTCTGCGCAGTGGTCGGCGCAAACGAAGATCGGACCGACCTCCGCGTAGGGCTGCGGCTCTGGAAACGGTCGATGGGCCAAGATCAACATTCCGGCCCCTTCCGGGATCATCCGAAGGCAATGGCGGCAGGGATTGCCTTGGCCGTCAGAGATATGGCGTTCGGGTTCTTGGCCGTTGGCGTCTTGTCCGCCGCCCTGATACTGGCGGGCCTCGACCGTCGCAATTGCGGTGAAACGGATCATGCTGTTCTCATTTATACAGATCATGACTGATCAAGAAGGTTTTGCGACCCGTTTCATGCGCTTTAGCGTTGGACAAGCGGCCCCATCAACTTTCCGCCCAGCACGTGCATGTGGAAATGTGGAACTTCTTGCATGCCATGTTCCCCGGCATTGGTGATCGCCCGGTACCCTTGGCCGGGAACAACGCCAACCATTTCGCAGACTTTTGCCAAAGTGCGGTGAAAATCAACCAACTCCTCAGCGCTCGCGTTGGCGGAAAAGTCATCATAGGTGACATAAGGACCTTTTGGGATGACCAATACATGAACCGGGGCCGCAGGATTGATGTCATGGAATGCCAAGGTATGGGCAGAGTCCAAAATCGTCCGATTGGGGATTTCGCCGCGCAAGATTCGGGCGAAGATGTTTTGGGGGTCATAGGTATAGGGCATGTTCAGTCCACATATAGATATTCCGTGCCCGAGATGGCCCGGGCCTTGTCCATGGGAATATTCAGAAATTCCGCCAATTGCACGGCATTTTCCTCAAAAGATGCAGATTGACGGATGCGGTGAAAATTCGCGAAACCGGCATCTCGGATGCGATCCGATTCAAAGCTGACATCATAACGGATGGTAGGCAACAAGCGATCAATGGTTTCTTGCGGGGTGCGGTCGGAGGCGAGACCCACACGTTTGGCGTGGCCAATCAAGTAGTCGTCCGTAAAGTCGCATTCGATTTCCAAAAGCCTCACCTTGGCCTTGTCATTGAAAAAATCCTGCATCAGCTCGACGTTGGCCGGGTCGATACAGAATACAAGCTGATCCGTTTGCCAGTAGTCAAAAAGCATCCGCACCAACGCCCTGCGATGGCGTGTGCGCTTTTCAATTGTGGATTGAATTCCCCCCAGATCCGGCAACTGCGTCGAGGCTTCGTTGAAAAGATAGTCCAAGGCAGGCAGGTTGGTCGTTTTGCGAACCCGGTCAACCAGTCGTTTGGCCACATGCCATTTTTTGCACGTGACCATCATCAAGGTACGCTGGTGGCCAAGGGAACTTTCAGTCTCCCAAAACCTCGGGGCAAAACGCCGGCCAATGCGCCCGCGGTCCGTGAGGAAGGCAAACAGACTTCGACCTTCGTTGGAAATCGAGAAATTGATCCCTTTTGCGACGTAAAGTTTACCCAAACGATCCTTGAGGTCCTTCGCATCAGGGCTCACTTTTCGCGCGAACAGGTAATCTTGAGAGAGAAGTAAGTCATAGTGATCATTATAAAAAGTTACTGGCATCCCGTAGTCGGTGAACATCAGGAACGTCAGTGTCCTCGCCTTGATTTCATGCTCCGGAACAAGATGGCGTACCAAGGTTTGGAAGAAGGTTTCGTCTGGGATCCAAGTGCTTTGGAAAAAGCGCATGACATCTTTGCGGCCGTCAACAAACTTTAGAACCAATTCTATCGTGCGCCGGCGCAAGCACCACCATTGACTGCCGATTTGCATCTGCAGATCGGCAGGTACCCTGCGCGACAACCGCAACCGCCTCTGAAGGTTCAAAGAGGCGTAAAACAGTTTCTTCTGTGTCCGCTCATTAAAGAAATGGCGGTAAATCAATCGATCTTCCTTGATCCCTGTCTTGATCCAGTCAGAGGCAAAAAAATCCACACTTTCAACATAATCCACATCTTCTTCATCCAGAAAACGATGGGCAAATTCCGCCGTTTTGATCGGCATGCAGTCGCCCGACAACATGTAGAAATGGGTCGCACGCGGAAAAGCGTCAACGGCCGCGCGGACCGCAAGAAGTGTTGCAGCCACAAGGCTCCACGCGCCCCAACCGCATTTCAACCGTTTTTGCGTAAACACGACCGACGGGTTCTTGCCCAATGCGCCAACGATCTTGTCAAAGTGTTCCCTAGGAGAACGCGCATCGAAGTGAATTGCCAAGAAATCACCTGCCGCGGCCAAACGCTGCGCCTGGGCGATGATCCCGTCAGGATCTTTGTGGCAGAGCAAAATGTAAGCGATTTTTGCCATTTTGGAAACAATAAGACCTCGAACAAGAACTTCATGACATAAAGTCATTTATGGACGATTGAAAAGACAGAGTTTCTTTGCTTTTGTGCCGTAAACTGCGCGGATAATGCAGCGTATAGACGTAGTAAGGCAGGATAGTATGGGTTTTCCGGGCACTTGGATGACGGAATCTGAATCGGTGGTCTATCGAGTGGTGCCAAAATGTGCCTGTTCGACGATCGGGCAGATCATGTATTACAGCGACCATGGACGTTTCTACGATGGCGATATCCATGATGCGACCTCTGGCATGCACAAGTGGGCGATTGAGGCGAGCCAACCCAAACTTGAAAAAGCGGCCAAAGGGCACAAGGTGTATTCGTTTACCTGTGTGAGAAACCCTTACGCAAGGATCCTGTCATCCTTTTTCGACAAGATCTGCGGAATTCAGCGCAACGGAAAGCGGTACCGCGGCAATCTTGTGCCCCTGCTCGTTCAAAAATACGGGATTGAAGTTGGCGGCGAGGATGGCAAGCAAGAGTTTGATCAGATTAAGTCCTTTCGCCGTTTCTTGCTGTTTGCCCGCGATACCATTCGGTTCCGCAAACCGATGGAACCTGACATTCATTGGTCAGCAATGTCGGGCCATATTTCGACATTCATTGTGAATGGTGGCCGATACAACCACATCTTCTTCACCGAAAAATTCAATGAAGGTATGGATGTGGTTGTGAAAAAGATGAATTCGAAGAATGCCATCGATTTAACGAAGATCCCGCGCTTCAACGAAAGCGAAGGTCATGGACCGAAACGCGCGCACCCGGTCAGTGAGTACTTTGATGATCTGTCACGCCACTTGATTTGGGAAATCTACAAGCGAGATTTCCAGCTTTTCAAATACGACTTCGACAATCCAGACAACAAGATGCCGCTGGGCGAAGTTGACTTGGCCGAGGTTCATGCAAAGTTAGGAGATTGACGCAAAGTTTGTAAGTTGCGCGGTTAGATCAATCCCAAACGCGAAAACAAGGACTTCAGATCGCTATCTGGGCGGGCGCCGTAGTGACTGATCACTTCAGCGGCCGACGCACATCCCATACGGCCGGCGACGTCAAGGGACTGACCGGTTGCCATACCGTAAATGAAACCCGCTGCGAAAAGATCACCCGCTCCCGTGGCGTCCACCGGCACGACACGCTGCACCGGGACGACCACGCGCTCAGAGCCTCGAAGCAAAATCACCTCGTCACCTGACCGGGTACAGACAACCAATCCGGCATCTTGCGCGGCGTTTCCTAGAGCCGATTCCAGATCGGTTTGATACAATGACGACCACTCGTGCTCGTTTCCGATCACGTAATCCAAGTCTTTGACGAGACGCCGAAAATCATCCCGATGGCGATCGACACAGAACGGATCCGAAAGGGCGATACCGGATTTGCCCCCGGCGTTCTGGCACAGTTTGGCCGCGCGTTCAAAAGCCTGTTTGCCTTTGGGCTTGTCGTAAAGATAGCCTTCCAGAAAAAGATATTCCGTATCACCCGCAACATCATCAGAGACATCTTGCGGGCCAAGTTCCGAAGAAATTCCAAGATAGGTGTTCATCGAACGCTCGCCATCTTGGGACACAAAAATCATCGACCGCGACGTTGGCAATTCACCTCCGGTCACCGGCGGGTTTACAAAGTCTGATCCGTCTTGTGACATGGCTTTCGCGTAGAATTGACCCAAGGCGTCATCGTGGACACGCCCAATAAAGGCCGTCTTGAGACCAAGGTTTCCAAGCCCAGCCAATGTGTTGGCGACCGACCCACCTGCGCCTTGCACGCGCTCGCCCATTGCGTCGTACAAAAGTTCGCCGCGCTCACGGTCCACCAACTGCATGATGCCCTTTGCGATCCCCATTCGGGACAGAAATCCTTCGTCAGTCTTTGAAAACACGTCAACGATGGCATTTCCGATGCCAACGACTTGATATTTTTTCATTCAGTTTTTTCCTTGAACAAACACTCGGCACGGATCGGGCAAATACCGCATTTTGGTTTTCGCGCTTGGCAAATATAGCGTCCGTGAAGGATTAGCCAGTGGTGCGCATGCATTTGATATTCAGCAGGTATGTTGTCTTCGATAGCCCGCTCAACAGCGGTTTCATCCCTTCCGGGCGCGATTCCCGTTCGATTGCCTACGCGGAAGATGTGGGTGTCAACGGCTTGGGTGGGCTGATTAAACCACATGTTCAAAACCACGTTCGCTGTCTTGCGTCCGACACCCGGCAGCAATTGAAGCGCCGCACGCGAGGATGGCACCTGTCCTGCAAAATCGTCGATCAGCATCCGGGACAGTTTCATGACGTTCTTTGCCTTGGTCCGAAAAAGGCCAATCGTCTTGATGTGTTCGATCAGCCCCTCTTCCCCTAAGGCGAGCATCTTCGCCGGCGTGTCGGCGATCTGAAACAAACGGTTTGTCGCCTTGTTGACGCCCACATCTGTCGATTGCGCAGACAGGGCCACCGCCACAACCAAGGTGAAAGCATTCGTGTGATGCAACTCTCCCTTCGGTTCGGCCTCAGCCTCTTGGAAGAGCGCGAAGACGCGCTTTAATGTCATGTAATCAAGTTGGCGTTCCATACGTCAGATATGCCGGGTGGGCGTGCGCGGATCAAGCAAAAGCCGCAGGAATCGGGTCGCAGATGGCTTTGGGTCCGCATATCCTGTTCAAAAGGGGGACTTGGAATGAATACTGAAAGCAAGAGCTACCACTATTCAGTCATTGGCCGGGCGCTGAACGAGATAGACGCGGCTGGCCCTGGCCTGACCTTGGAGGATCTGGCAAGCCGAATGGGACTAAGCGTCGCCCATTTTCAGCGCCTTTTTTCGACTTGGGTAGGGATCAGCCCAAAAAAATATCAACAATATCTGACGCTGGATCATGCCAAACGGTTGCTTGAGGATAGGTTCACCGTGTTGGATACTGCATTCCAAACCGGCCTTTCAGGCGGAGGGCGACTTCATGACCTATTCTTGACCTGGGAAGCGATGACTCCTGGCGAGTATGCCCGTCAGGGTCAGGGGCTGGTTATCTATTGGGGCTGGTTTGACAGTTCCTTTGGTCCGGCAATAGTCATGGGCACCAACCGCGGGATCTGCGGCATTGGTTTTTCAGCCGAAATCGGCCAAGGCCCTGCATTTGATGACATGATGGGCCGTTGGCCCAAGGCCACGTTCGTTGAAGACCCCTCCATGCTGACGTCCTGGGTCTTGCAGGCTTTCAACGGCAAGACGGCCCCGCTTCATTTGATCGGCGCACCGTTTCAGATCAAGGTTTGGGAGGCGCTTCTTAGAATCCCGTCTGGGCAAGTGACGACCTATAGCCAAATCGCGGGTGCCATTGGGCACGAAAGGGCGGTCAGGGCAGTTGGAACCGCAATTGGTCGCAATCCGATTTCCTTGTTGATCCCCTGTCATAGAGCGTTGCGCAAATCGGGGGGGCTGGGCGGATATCATTGGGGTTTGCCTGTGAAGCGGGCCATGTTGGCATGGGAGGCTGCACGCGCAGACATGGTAAATCCGGCGGAAAGTCGCTGAATTTTGGTTCGCCCTGTCGCTGCCTTCAGCGGGTAGGTATAATGGGCGTTGAGGGCGAAACTTCCCCACTGATGAGGCAACAAAAAAATGAAGATAAAATCTCCGCTGATCGTCGGCCTGACTGCCGGACTTTTTTTGACAGGGTGCGTATCCGGTAACGGGTCCAGCATGAACGATCCTAATGCGAACTCGCGCGAAGGTGCGATTGCGGGTGCTGTAATCGGCGGCGTCGCGGGCGCGATCACTGGCAAGGGCAACGGCTCGGACCGACTGGGCAGGGCCATTGGTGGTGCCGTGATCGGCGCTGTTGCTGGCGGCATTGGTGGCACCTTGATGGACCAGCAAGAGTCTGAATTGCGCGGCTCGCTCGGCGGCAATGTTTCGGTTACGAATATGGGCGATTATCTGGTGGTGAACCTGCCGCAGGATCTTTTGTTTTCAACCGACAGCGCCAGTTTGCGTTCAGATCTTTTGTCGGACCTGAATGTTGTTGCTGCAAGCTTGAACAAGTATCCCGACAGCACGGTTGAAGTTATCGGACACACCGACGACTCTGGCAGCACGGCCTATAATCAGGACCTGTCACAAAGACGCGCATCGTCAGTAGCATCAAGTTTGATTGGGTATGGCGTGCCGTCATCGCGCGTCCGGGCCTATGGTATGGGTGAAACACGCCCGATTGCGTCAAACGCGACCCCAGCGGGAATGGCTTTGAACAGACGTGTAGAGATCATTATTCGTCCCAATTAACCATTGGGATGGGATGACAGACATCCGCCTGTACAATCCACCAACAAAGACAAAAACGCCCGAAGGTTTCCCTTCGGGCGTTTTTGCTTTGGTTCGTCAAGCCTAGTGCAGTTTGGCTGCGACTTGATCAATTGCTGCATCAATCGACGACGCAATGCCTTCCGCCGTTGCTTGCTTTGCCAGCACTTCCGTGGCGGCAGCGATAGCAACAGTAACCGCCTGTTGGCGAACTTGACGGATCGCGGCCGTTTCAGCAGCAGAAATCTGTTCTTCCGCAGCATCAATTCTACGAGCAATCGAGGCCTGCAGATCCGCCTTTGCCTGTGTCGCAGCTGCCTGCGCCTCTTGCTTGGCGCTTGCTACGATACGGGCCGACTGTGCCTCTACCTCTTTTTGCTTGGCCTCAAATGTTGCGAGAACGGCCTTGGCTTCGTCGCGCAAGGCGCGGGCCTCGTCCAATTCGCCTTTAATCTTGATCGCACGGCTGTCCAGAAGCCCGGTAATCTTTGCCGGGGCTTTGGCCCAAAGAATGATCCCGATAAAGACAAGGAACGCAATCAACACGACAAAGTTGGTATTGTGCAGCGAAAAGAACGGACCGCTTGCAGCTAAGGCCGGTGTGGCTAAAAGCGCTGCTGCGCTGATCGTGAGAAGTTTTTTCATCTCTTACCCTTTCAACCGGGCCGTTACGGCGGATGTGATCGAACGGGCGTCGGCAGATCCACCCAAGGCAGCGACAAGCTCTTTGGCCGTGTCTTTTGCCACGGTTGCAATTGCCTCGGCTGCGCCTGCCCGGATTTCATCCAAAGCTTTACCTGCTTCTACCGTTTTGGCCGCAATTTCTGCATCGGCTTTGGCGATGGCCTTATCCAGATCTTTCTGGATGTCGATTTTTGCATCAGCCACAATCTTCGCAGCATCAGCGCGGGCTTTGACCAAGGCATCGTTGTAAGCGCGTTCAGCTTCCAGCGCTTTTTGCTTTAACTCTTCTGCAGCCCGCAAATCGGATGTGATTGTTCCCTTGCGGTTGGCAAGCACGCCCCCAATACGCGGCAAGGCCACGCGCGACATCACGATGTAGATGATGACAAGGGTGACCAGAAGCCAGAAGATCTGGTTCGGGAAAGTCGAAAAGTCCAACTGCGGCATTCCTGCCGAAGCGCCTTCCGCAGCGTGCTCTGTGGTAGTGGTTGCCATGTTTTCCTCGATATTCCCCTGCAGCGCGCTGCCGCAGGTTCCTTGGGGTTATCAAAGGAACGGCACAGGCCGCCCCTTTGACCGTAAGGATTCTAGAGGGTCAGATCAAACAGCGAACATCAACAAAAGCGCGACGAGGAATGCGAAGATTCCCAGCGCTTCTGCAAAAGCAAGACCGATGAACAGAGTGGCCGTTTGCGAGCCTGCTGCAGACGGATTGCGCAGGGCGCCCGCCAAGAAATTACCGGCAACGTTGCCCACGCCGATGGCGGCTGCGCCCGAACCGATGGCGGCCAGACCGGCGCCGATGAATTTGCCCATTGCGGCTGCTGCTACGAGTTCCATTTGACTTCTCCTTACGATGGAATGGTGTGTTAGGTCAGGTCTGCGTTAGTGGCCCGGATGCAGCGCATCTTTCAGGTAAACGCAGGTCAAGATTGTAAAAACATAGGCCTGAATGAAGGCGACAAGCACTTCCAAGGCATAGATCGCAGTGATCGCCAGTATCGATACCGGTGTTACAACGATCCCAATTGTCGAAATCAGGATCATCGGCGCAAATGCCGCAAAAACCTTCATCACAGCGTGACCGGCCATGATGTTGCCCGCCAAACGAATGGAGTGGCTGACAGGACGGACGAAGTACGAAATGACTTCGATCACGGCAATGATGGGCCGCAGGATCAAGGGCGCATCCGACATCCAGAACAGTCCCAAAAAGTGGAACCCGTGTTTGTAGAACCCAAGAAGGGTAACAAACACAAATACGCCAAAACCCAATATCGCAGTCACCGCGATATGAGTGGTCGGGGTAAACGATCCCGGGATTAGTCCGAGCATGTTTGCAAACAGGATGAACAAGAACAGCGTCATGATCATGGGGAAGTATTTCGCACCGTCATGACCCGCAACGTCTTCGACCATGTTGTGGACGAAATCATAGGCAAGCTCACCAATCGATTGCATTCTGGTTGGGATAAGCGACTTGGAAGAAGATCCGAACACAAACACCGCAACGATAGCCAAAACGGCAAACGCCATCCAAAGGCTGATGTTCGTCGGCGTGTACCATTCGATCGGGCCTTCCCCAAACAGCCGATGAATCTCGAACTGCTGGAGAGGGTGAAATGCCAAACCGCCTTCGCTGTGTTCCGCTTCGCCTGCCACGTCAGTCTTCCCCTTGCTTGGCGGCCTCGGCTGCCATCTTATCCTGCACTTCCTTCGCCGAGCGCATCATGGTTTTTACACCAGCTGCCAGCCCAGCGAAGATGAACAGCACCAGGAAAACCGGCAGGGTTCCAAACAGGATATCCAGCCCGTATCCGATGCCAAAGCCAATCCCAAGACCGGCCACAAGCTCTATCACCATTCTCCAAGCCAAATTCGCCTGTGAATAGTCTTTCTTCTGGTGGCTCACACGCGGCGCGTCTGCCGCTTTCATGGTCTCAATCCGCTTTTCCAGCGCGTCAAGTCGTGCGCGGTCAGCATCAGAAACCATGTCGATCAGCCCCCGAAAGGTTTCGCAGGGGATACCGGGCCGCGATCCGTGTGTCAAGTCGCCCCAAGATCTGCTAACAATATGATTTAATTATGTTTCCGATTGGTACGGATAGTAGGTCGCATCAGGTTTAGGGGCTTTTCAACCCGATGGCATATTCAACCATCCGGTTGACCAACGTTACGCCTGCAGTGATAGTGACCGCATGGCCCAAACACTCGACACCGTATTTTCTGCATTGGCCGATCCGACACGACGGGCGATCTTGGCGATGCTTTTGGAAGATGACATGGCGGTGACCGACGTGGCCGAGCCATTTCAAATTTCACTGGCCGCCGTTTCCAAGCATCTGTCAATCTTAGCAGAGGCAGGACTTATCCTGCGCGAAAGGCGCGGCCGGGTGATCTGGTGCAAATTGGAGCCAGACGCCATGCGGAGTGCATCAGTGTGGATGCAAAGCTTCGGGCAGTTCGAACCTGTTGATCTGGACGCGTTCGAGCGGTTCTTGGAAGACGAACTTTCAGAAGGCGAAGATGCGGCTACTTGAACCAGCCTGAATAGACTTTTCGCAACTCGGCCTTTTGAACCTTACCCATGGTGTTACGCGGCAAAGCGTCAACCACAATGGCAGCCTTGGGTTGTTTGAATCGGGCAATCCGATTTTGCAGGGTTGCAAGAACTTCCGCCACATCCAAACGACGCCCCTTCTTGGGAACAAGGACGGCAAAAACAGCCTCGCCAAAATCCGGATGAGGCAGTCCGATAACCGCACTTTCGTGAACATCCGGGGCCTTATCCAACAGCATCTCAACTTCTATCGGGTAAATGTTGAAGCCCCCCGAGATCACCAAGTCTTTGGCCCGACCAACTATGTGAAGATAACCGTCAGAATCAACGCGCCCCAGATCGCCCGTGATGAACCACCCATCTGGGTGCAATTCTTCGGCGGTTTTCTCAGGCATTTGCCAATAGCCTTGGAAAACATTCGGACCTTTCACTTCGATCCCGCCAACCTCGCCATGGGCCACCTCGCGACCCTCGTCGATCACGCGCAAACTGATTCCGGGCAAGGGAAAACCAACGGTCCCAGCCCTGCGATCACCGTCGTAGGGATTTGATGTGTTCATGTTGGTTTCCGTCATCCCATAGCGTTCCAGAATCCGGTGCCCCGTTCGATCATGAAAGGCCGCGTGCGTTTCGGCCAGCAACGGAGCAGACCCTGAGACAAACAAGCGCATGCGAGCCACAAGGTCAGAGGTGAACCTGTGGTCGTCCAGAAGGCGCGTGTAAAAGGTAGGAACACCCATCAACACAGTCGAATCGGGTAACTTGTTCAGCAGGTCGTCGACGTCGAAGCCGGGCAAGAAAATCATCTGGCCACCGGACAACAGCGAAACATTTGTGGCGACAAAAAGGCCATGCGTATGGAAGATTGGCAAGGCATGCAACAAGACATCTGCGGGCGTAAATCGCCACAGGTCAGTCAGAGCGCGGGCATTTGAAAGCAGATTGTTGTGGCTAAGCATTGCCCCTTTTGATCGTCCCGTCGTACCTGACGTGTAAAGGATCGCCGCCACATCATCAGCGTCTCGCGCCACAATCAAAGGGCAGGTTCGACCAATCCCCAGGTCAGCAAACGCGCCCTTTCCCGTGCCATCCAACGTCTGCAATACCGCGCCAAAGCGCGATGCTATGACGCCAAGTGCGGCCTGATTTCGAGGATCACAGATCACGACGCGGGGCCGCGCGTTTTCAATAAAATACTGCATCTCGTCAGCGGTGTAGGCGGTATTCAACGGCAGGAACACAGCCCCCAAGGCCACAGTGGCCGCGTAAATCGCCAAGGCGCGTGGAGATTTTTCAACCTGCACAGCCACCCTGTCTTCGGGAACAACGCCAAGCTCCTCAAGGGCGGCCATGGCCAGAACGATCATCTGAAAAAAATCAGCGCCCGTTATCGTAGAGCCATCTCTTAAATGCATCAGTGGCGCATGCCGGTCAGAAAGCGGCGCAAAAAGCGTATCGAAAAGAGGGTTGGTCATCGGTATCACCCATATCAGCCTTTGCGAACATCAGTCGCATCTTGGCCGCCCCCGCTCAAGCCCCCGGCGGCGGCGGCACCGCAGATCAGACGCGTAAAACATTGGCATAACCATCGCGGAAGAACCACGAACGCGCCATGTTCCTGCCGCAGCGCAGGGTCAATGTGCAAAAAAGAGACGAAAGGAGATCGTCATGGCAACGGCAAAAGCAATTTTGGAAGTTCTCGGGCTCAAACAGTCTGACGAGTTGGACAGCTTTGATCTGCGCTTGGCCCGCATCGGGCGCCGAGAGCGGCTACACCATGGCATGCCAATCCTGTTCAAAAATCGACTTGCACCTTCGGAAGCTTAAGCTCTGTCATCAGATCGCGCACTTCTTGGCGCGCGGCCACGTTTGACAGATTCAATTGATCAACGCCCGTGTCACGCAAGTCCAGCACGGTCAGACCGCGGGGAAACAACTCCCTGAAAATTACCCGTTCGGCAAAACCCGGTGCGACACGAAACCCAATACGCCGGGAAAGATCTTCCAAAGCGGTGCCAACTTTCTTCTTGTTGTGCATTGCTTGCGCCCCCAACCGGTTGCGTAGAACGATCCAATCTATGGGCTTAAGGCCGGCTTGAGCCCTCAGTTGACGGGCGTTCCACACCATTTCAGCGTAAATGGACGGACCAAGGACCTTACCCGTTTCCGAATCTGACCGCGCCAAAAGATCGAAATCCACAAAGCTGTCATTCAATGGCGTGATCAATGTATCGGCAAGAGAATGGGCCACCTGCGAAAGACGCGTGTGACTGCCGGGACAATCAATGACGATGAAATCTGAGATGCTTTCCAATTCAGTGACGGCGTCAGACAGTCTCCTGTCATATAGATTTTCGCCCACTTGCAACTGATCTTGCGTTACCTCGGGGAGGTCTCGGTATTCCGGACATGCCAAGGCCAAACCTGCCCGCTCCAGATAGGCAACGCGATTTTCGATATAGCGGGCAAAGCTTTTCTGCCGCAAATCAAGATCCAAGGCGCCGACGCGAAACCCCAAACGGGCCAATGCGGTGGCCACATGCATAGAAGTCGTCGATTTTCCCGACCCGCCCTTTTCATTGCCCACAACGATGATATGCGCCAAGTCAGTTTCCTTTGCCGTCTTTTGCCGCGCAGGCCGACCGCGCGACTATAGGCGGAAGGGGCTACTCAAGGAAGGCCGCCAGAGCAAGTGCATTTTAAGACGACGGCGCGACGGCATTGCAGCGTTCTTGTTCGTCTTCGCAGCGCACGGAAGGCCAATCTGCGCGTCCCCAACAATACCCGCGCGGCGTCAGCCGCAGGATGCGGTACAAGGGTTCACCCGTTTCGGTCAGCTCTCGCTGGTCCTCGCGCCGCAAAGTTAGGCTTGAGAGATCTGAAGCGACAATATCAAATACCGCTTCCGCAGATCTGCTTCCGTCAGCCAATTCAACTGGCAAAGACCATGTAAGAAAGGCATGCGGCGGGCTGCTCATCAAGGTGATCTGGTGCGGATTGACCGCACAGCTTGTGTCAGGGTCATGCACAGATCCAAAAGTCCCCGCCAATGGCTCCTGCTGGCCCTGAGCGATGGCCCAATTCCACGAAAGCGACAGAAAAACGAATATCAAGCTAGAATACCGCATGGCCTACCGTGCCCAAACTGGCCGAAAAGTCAAAGGGACTATGGCCCGATATAGGAAAAGTCTGCTCACGTGCAGCGGTTAGCGGCACAGAAATAGGCTAAGCGGCCGTTCAGGAGATTAGAATTTTCGCGCGATTAACGATTGAACTGAGTGAACGCCGATTGATCCGTGCGATCCCGGCCGAAAGAATTTGGGTGCTCAAAAAGAAAAAGGCGCATCCAAAGATGCGCCCCCCAATTTCATCGATATCACAGGGATTAGAAGCCCAAACCTGCGTATTTGTTCTTGAACTTGGTCACACGTCCACCAGTGTCCATCAGCTTGGCCGACTGACCCGTCCAGGCCGGATGCGCCAATGGGTCGATGTCGAGGGCGAGGGTGTCGCCTTCTTTGCCCCATGTGGACCGGCTGGGATAGGTCGTCCCATCGGTCATCTTGATATTGATCGCATGATATTCGGGGTGAATTCCGCTTTTCATCTTCCCGCTCCTTACTCAGATTTTTCTTTGTAATTGGTAACTTCGGCGATACGGGCCGACTTACCGCGACGATCGCGCAGATAGTACAGCTTGGCGCGACGAACTTTACCGCGGCGGACAACTTCGATCCCATCGATATTGGTCGAATACAACGGGAACACACGCTCCACACCCTCGCCGAAGGAAATCTTGCGGACCGTGAAAGAGGCAGCAATAGTCGCGCCGCCCTTGCGTGCGATTACGACACCTTCGTAGTTCTGAACCCGCGAACGGGTTCCTTCGGTCACTTTGTAGCCGACACGTACGGTGTCTCCGGCCTTGAAATCCGGGATTGTCTTTCCGAGGGCGGCGATCTGCTCCGCCTCGATCTGAGCGATCAGGTTCATCGCAATACTCCAGTTGCCTGCGGTATTCCGCAGAGATGATGCCGCGCCATAGCTCTTGGTCTTCGATCGAGTCCCGATGCAATGCGCCTCGGCCCGCCAGAGATGGTGCCTGCTTTCCTTGAACCGAAACTTCAGGGCCACCTTTGACGAAGAAGGCAATGGCAATGGGCCAAAAAGGAATCGGGTCCGACATGGGCAAGAGGCCCCAGACAAGCGGCGTATAGGGGGTGGGTTGGGGTGGGTCAAGGGGGTGGATCAGCCTTTGCGGGCCTGATATTCCGCCCAAAGATCTGGTCTGCGTTGAGCTGTGATTTGTTCAGATTGCGCCTGCCGCCATTTCGCAATCTCTGCGTGATTGCCTGAGGTCAGAACAGAGGGAATTTCGCGCCCTTCCCAAACCTGTGGGCGGGTGAATTGCGGATGCTCCAACAGACCGTTCGAAAAACTTTCCTCGACGGCGGATGCAGCATTGCCCAAGACCCCTGGCAACAAACGAACGGTGCCATCAATCATGGCCTGCGCCGCGATTTCTCCGCCGGTCATCACAAAATCACCCAAGCTGAGTTCTTCTATCTCGTGGCAATCCAATAGCCGTTGATCGACACCTTCAAATCGGCCGCACAGCAGCGTGACACCATCACAAGCCGCGAGCCGCTGTGCCGTCGCCTGATCAAAAGGCTTGCCGCGCGGTGAAAGATAAATGGTTGGCCAGCGGCGACGGTCCTTCAAGACTTCGGCAGATTTAAGCGCTCGGTCAACGACATCCGCGCGCAGAACCATGCCCGCGCCGCCTCCCGCAGGGGTATCGTCAACGTTCAAATGTTTGCCTTCGCCGAAGGCCCGAAGGTCGATCGTCTCTAGACGCCAAAGTCCAAGATCCATCGCCTTACCCGTCAAGGAAAGCCCTAGGACGCCGGGAAAGGCATCGGGGAAAAGCGTGATGATCTTTACAACCCACGCACCCTTGACCTCGCGCGTTTCCTCCATCAGGTCACGCGGCTTTAAACTGGCGCGCATGGAAAGACGGCCGTGTGATTTTGTTGGCATTGGCGTGTCGCCGGATGGGCTTTGACTTGGCATGGAGCGGCTTTACCCCAATTTTTCCGCCTTGGAAACCGCCGCTGCAATCAAATCGTCCTTCATTTTGCGCAATCGAGGCTGCGAAAGACCAAGCCGGTTTGCGGCAACCAATTGTTCGGACAATACAATTCCCTCGCCAGGATTTGAATTGCGCCGGGTAATTGCCACCAAACTGGAACGGAGGCTCTCTGGCAGGCCTGCAATATCAAACATGGCCTCCGCCGGTCCAAGCCGGCGAGAGGAAAGATCCTCCAGCGAAACCAAATGCACGGGCACCGGACCCAGTTTGCGCCGCACTTTCATGACCGCGGCCTCGTGATCGGCGGCTTTCGGGATAGACGCGCAAAAGTCATCGAAATCCAACACCAAATCAGGATGTTTCGCCTGTTGGAAATACAAAGATCTCAGCCACGGGCTACGCTCTCGCGTGGTATACAAGATCTCGAATTGTACCTGACCGTCGAACAAAATGCTCGCCATTTCAACAATCTTTGCAAGAATTTTGGCGGCAGCCAAATAGTGTTTAACGCCTAAGCGACCCGGCATATGACCAGAGAAATCTTCGGACGAAACCAGAAGACCGGACCCAGGTTCCATATCCAGACTGCTGAGCCACAAGATGGACTGTGCACCAACCATGGCCAGATCTTCGTCATCACCGCTGGCAGAGTAATCGCGCGCGGCATCGAGGACACAGCGCAAGGCGTCATTGTCGATGCGGGTGTTGACGCGCCAAAGTGGCGCCAAAAGCCGGGAATTGCTGCGCAGACAGGCTTGCAAGCTTGTCGTGCCGGTCTTGTGAAAACCGGCATGCAAAATGATCCGCCTTTTAGGGCTTGAGGGGTGCATCGGTCGGCATAGGCTGGATCGCAAGCCAGCGGCAAAGCGGCACAGCCGTAAAAGACAGGGCCAAAGTCCAAAGCGCCGAAAACGGTGGAATAGCGCCCACAATACCGCCCAGACCTCGACCGATGGCGAAGCAAAGAACGATCAGCAGAACCTGAACCAATGACTGACTGATGAGGGGAACAAGACGGACTGGGTTGATAAAGTCAGCCGACTTGCGCGGAAATAGGGATCGGCGGATGACAAAAAGATAGGTCAGGAATATGCCTGAAAAGGCAGGCACCAAGGACCAGCCAAATCCACCAAGACCCGCAAAAAGCGGACCAAGGTACAATAGGGCGGTTGCTCCGCGAAAAAGGGTGGGTTGCATTTTAGGTCTCACTGCTCTTTTTACGGGAATCTGGCCTAAAATAATAGGCTCTGTCCAGTGGTACGGCTATTTGAGCCCATAGATTGGGATAAAATGTGGCAGGAAATGGGCCGCTATTCGATCAAGCCATCTGGCAAATCAACAATCACGCGGCCAAGGGCCAAATCGACGGTCGGAACAATCGCCAAGGTGAATGGGATCATTTGCGCTCCCTTTATCGCTGGTCCGGAAATCTCAAGTATATCCCCCGCCCCGTGGTTGTTCACCGATAGGACCTTGCCCAAAACGACGCCGCCAGTATCGCGCACTTCCAAGCCAATCAGGTCGGCGTGGTAAAACTCGTCATCGGGCAATTTTGGCAGCCGCGTGCGGTCTGCATAAAGCTGAACGCCTTTCAACGCATCTGCCTCTTCTTTGGTCTTAACACCCGTCACCCGGGCCCCCAGACCACCAGAAACCGGCCGCGTCAGCGTAATCTTGTAAGATGTCGCACCGTCTTCGGTGAAGAGCGGCCCGTAATCAGCGATCGCCGTAGGATCTGCGCAAAAGGATTTCAGACGAACCTCGCCCATCACCCCGAACGCACCTGCAATGGCACCTACGCATACTCGGTCTGAATCGCTCATTTAAGGTCCTCCGTGAAAGCACAGGGCGGCGGGATGATCCGCCGCCCCAACCAATAATTTATTCCGCAGCGGGTTCTGCTGCTTTCTCGGCCTTCTTCTTTGCGCGCTCAGCCATGGCCTTGCCGGGAACGGCAGATTTCGGATTTGAGCGAACTTTCTTTGCCAAGACGCCAGCGACTTCCAGGAAGCGTGCGACACGGTCCGTGGGCTGCGCGCCGGTGGCAAGCAGTTCCTTGATACGGTCCAAGTTCATGACAACGCGCTTCTCGTCGTCCTTGGCCAGCATGGGATCGTAAACGCCCAGCTTCTCCAAAAAGCGGCCATCGCGGCGCATGCGGCTGTCGGACAGAACGATAGAATAGTGAGGGCGCTTCTTGGAACCACCGCGCGCAAGACGGATTTTCGTAGCCATATTGGTATCTCCTTTTGATGGCTTAAAACCGGGGTTTCCCGGCTATTTTTGCAGTTTCTCGTGATGCCTGATCACTTCACCGATAATGAAGTTCAGGAATTTCTTGGCGAACTCTGGGTCCAGGTTCGCCTCCTTGGACAAAGTTTCCAGCCGCTCTATTTGCCGCGCTTCACGGTTCGGGTCAGAGGGCGGAAGCCCATGTTCTGCCTTCAATTTTCCCACGGATTGGGTATGCTTGAATCGTTCAGCCAACGTGAAAACGAGGATCGCATCCAACCGGTCGATGGACTCTCGATGGTCTTTCAGAACCTCTGACGCACGAATTATGGGATCAGTCATATCAAGTGCTCCGGTGCAAGGCGCAGCGCGCCGGAATTCGGGCCTGCAGTGTTTGGTGTGTGCGCGGACATAAAGGCGAAGCTCGGTACAGCGTGCCCACAGGATAGGCGCCACCTCTTGGGGTCCACCTCGTTGGACAGCTTTGGAAAGCGCAGCAAATATTTACGCTCATCCAGGAGGCCGCGGAGCATTTCCGCAAGAGGCGCAACATCATGAACCATTGGGCGCGAAATTTCTGAACACTGGTTCGGTATCATCCGGCCCTCCGGTCATAGCGAAATACCTGTGTCGTTAACCCATCTGGGGTTGCTGCAGCCAAATCAAGTGTCCCGCCCAACCGCCGTGCGACGGCCATAGAGGCTTCATTGCGGGCGTCAATGTACGATACAAGGGTTGTTAAACCTCGCGTCTCAAATGCCCAGGCAAGCAAGGCCGCGGCTGCTTCGGTCGCGAATCCCTGGCCTTCAAAACCATCGAACAGAAACCACCCAAGTTCCGGTTCCGGAAAAAGTGGTCCATGGCACAGAGCGACCTGACCAACTTGCCGACCAAGGGATTGCACTGTCAGTCCGCCCATGCCCAACAGTGGCCATTGTGCCATGTCATTGCAAAACCATGACCACGCGGTCGCCTGATCATGTGGGCCGCCCATGAACTGCGTGCGTGGGCCCGTCACAAAGTCAGCATAGGCTGCAAAATCGGCAATTTCTGGCGCGCGCAGAGTCAAACGAGCGGTCTGAAGGGTGGGGGCTTTTGTCATGACGGTCTTCTGTGGCGATAGACCAGATCAGCCTCATCACCCGGTGGACGCGGGGCAGCGGCGTCTAGAATAGCACCCAGACGCTCTGCAACTCGGGCCGAAGCGGTGTTGCGCAGATCAATGTAGCTGACAAAACTGTCATGCTGCAAATTCGAGAAGGCCCAATTGCGCAGCCCTGTGGCCGCCTCGGTGGCATAGCCCTTGCTCTCATGTCCGTCGTAGAGCATCCAGCCCAGTTCCGGTTCGAGAAACAGCGGACCGGCGTTGATCCCAACCTGACCGATGGTCTGTCCCGTAAGCCGCAAATCAACCATCAAGCCGCCATGTCCGAACAGGGCCCAGCAGGCCAAATCATGACAAAAAGCGCCCCAGATTTGGATTTGGCCCATCGGCCCGCCCATAAACACCGCACGGGGCGATGCCATGAAATCCGCATAAGCCGGAAAATCCGCCAAAACCGGCACGCGCAGGGTCAAGCGATCGGTCTGCAAGGTGGGGGCAATCATGCAGGCCCTCTCCCGAAAATATAAACCGATCCGCGATCCATCCAGATCGGTTTCTGATCCGGGTCAACGATACCGCCAAGACGGCGCGCGATGGCATGCGATGCCGCGTTATCGGCGTGCACTTCGGCGCGGGCGGACGTCAGGCCCAAGGATCCAAATGCCCAGTGATAGATTGCCGACGCGGCTTCGGTTGCAAGACCGCGACCTTCCGCTTCGGCCGTCCAAAGCGACCACGTCAACTCAACCTGCGCGCTTTCTTGCCATTGCATCGCGCCAAAATGGCCCAAGGGCTGACCCGTGGCGCGATCTTGCGCGATCAGACGACCAAAGCCACGCATGATCCAGTGTCCGAAGAACGATGCAAATTGCTCTGCCGCTTGGGGTTCTGCTTTAGGGCCGCCTGTGTAAACAGTTCGCGCCGAGGCACGGTAGTCACGAAATGAAGGCCAATCTGTCACCAAAGGCCCACGCAGGATTAACCGTTCTGTGTCCAGAACAGGCATGCCAATCAAGTGCGGGCGCGTGGTTTGCGTCATTTCTTCTTCATCAGTCCCGAAAGTCCTGCCGGGAGTGTCAGCCCTCTGGGCATGCCGGGAAATCCGCCGCCCTGCGACAGGCCTTGCTGCATTCCTTTTGCGGCTTCAGCAAGTTCGGCCTGACTCATTTTCGATGGGTCGGGCATTCCACCCTTGCCCATCATCTGGCGGATGGCCTGTTTCATCATTCCGCCCTTGCCCATCTTTTTCATGACGTCCGCCATTTGCTTGTGCTGCTTCAGCAAGCGGTTCAACGCCGCCACATCCAGCCCCGCACCTGCAGCAATCCGCTTTTTGCGGCTGGCCGCCAAAAGATCCGGATTGGCTCGTTCTTTCTTTGTCATCGAATTGATCAGGGCAATCTGGTGGTCGATCATCTTGTCGCTAAAACCGGCCGCCTCGACTTGCTTGGCCATGCCGCCCATACCCGGTAGCATCCCCATAAGGCCCTGCATGCCGCCCATCTTCTGCATCTGTTCCATCTGCAGACGCATGTCGTTCATGTTAAACAGACCTTTGGCAAAGCGCTTTGCCATGCGTTCTGCCTGCTCTACCTCAAAGGTTTCGCGGGCCTTTTCGACCAGCGCAACGATATCGCCCATACCAAGGATACGGCCCGCGACACGGTCCGCTTCGAAAGTCTCTAGCGCGTCCATCTTTTCGCCAAGACCAACGAATCGAATTGGTTTTCCGGTGACCGCCCGCATCGACAGCGCAGCGCCGCCGCGACCGTCACCGTCCATTCGCGTCAGGACAACGCCTGAGATTCCGACCTTGCTGTCAAATTCTGTGGCCACGTTCACGGCATCTTGGCCAGTCAAACCATCAACGACCAACAAGGTTTCACGGGGCTGGGCGATGTCGCGGACAGCCTGAATTTCCTCCATCAGGATTTCGTCGATATGCAAACGGCCTGCAGTGTCGAAAAACACAACGTCGTAACCGCCCATTGCCGCTTGGGTCTTTGCACGCTTGGCGATCTGAACGGCCGTTTCACCCTTCACGATAGGAAGGCTATCCACGCCAATTTGGCCCGCCAGAATTGCCAACTGCTCCATCGCAGCGGGCCGGTTGGTGTCAAGCGATGCCAGCAGAACGCGCTTGCCGTTCTTTTCTTTCAACCGCTTCGCCAGTTTTGCCGTCGTCGTGGTTTTGCCCGACCCCTGCAAACCCACCATCAAAATGGCAGACGGCGGGTTGTCGATTTTAAGTGCGTCCGGCTCCCCTTCGCCGGCCAAGACCTTGATCAACTCATCATGTACGATCTTGACGACTTGCTGGCCGGGCGTGACAGATTTTGTCACCGCCTGGCCAATTGCGCGTGTCTTGACGGCTTTGACAAAATCCCGGGCAACCGGCAGCGAAACGTCGGCCTCAAGAAGCGCGACGCGCACTTCCCGCAGCGCGGCGTCGACGTCAGCTTCAGACAGCGCGCCGGCTTTGGTCAGTCGGTCAAAGACACCACCAAGGCGTTCTGAAAGGCTCTCGAACATTGCGCGCTCCTATCGTTTACTTTTGGTCCCCATTTCGGAACCGGCGGGGCTTTCTAAACGGCAATGCAGAACAACACCTGTGGGCGCAACGCGCTGACAGGTGGCGATCCCGGCATATGCCAAGGGACCGGAAGCTTTGGGCCTCCGGGGAATTGGGCGGGCGATACGCCTAAACCATCTGCATGTCAATGCAGGCGCGCCCAAGACCGCTGTGTCAGCCAAGAAAATCAAGGAGACGTCCCGAAGATTTAAGGAACGAGATGAACACATCGGCATGGCGATGCATTGGGAAGATGAGGTTTTTGGCTTTCAGGCGAAGGTTATGATCGTAGGTCGCTGAGTGCACCGATCACGGGACCCATTCGAAGTTTTGGTTCTTCTCTTGCACAAATCGCCATCTTAGGCTTGGTCTTTTCTGCGACCGGGGACAGGAGCGTGCGATGGACAATTGGGACGAAATTCGAACCGCCTTTCAAGTGGCTCGCATGGGCACGGTATCCGGCGCAGCGGACATACTGGGGGTTCACCATGCCACCGTGATTCGCCACATCGACTCCCTCGAAAAACGCTTGGGGGCAAAACTGTTTCAGCGACATGCGCGTGGTTATACGCCGACCGAAGCCGGGCGCGATCTGATGGCCGTGGCCCAGACAACGGAGGAACAGTTCGGCCAATTGTCCAGCCGTATCAAGGGGCAGGGAGAAGTTGTCGCTGGGGAATTGGTTGTGACCTCTATCACGGGGATAGGTGAGATCCTTCTGCCAGTCTTTGCCTCGTATCAGGCGGCGCATCCCGATGTTGTGATCCGGTTTTTGACAGACATGCGGCTGTTTCGCCTAGACTACGGAGAGGCACATGTAGCGATCCGGGCGGGTGCCGCCCCACAAGAGCCAGACAATGTTGTGCAACCGCTGGTTACTTTGCGGGCGGGACTTTTCGCAAGCAAGGGATACGCAGACAAGTACGGGCTTCCCAAAGGGCCCGAAGAGTTCGCCCATCATCGCTTTATCGGCCCAGATGGGGCCGAGCCGCGCGCCCCTTTTTACAAATGGATGCGCGACAATGTTCCCGCCGAGGCAATAACTTTTCGGGTAACTGAACCAGCAGCAACCGAGGCCGCTTTGAAGGCGGGCTTGGGGATCGGATTTCACATGCTCCGAATGGCCGAAGCAGACGACACATTGATCGAAGTCATGCCGTCCTTGCCGGAATGGGACAGTAGGCTGTGGATCGTAACCCATGTTGACTTGCACCGAACCTTGAAAGTGCAGAGCTTTCTCGCCGAGTTGAAAGCAGCGGCCGCTTTATGGGGTTCTTGTTGAAAACCTTCAAGATTTTCACAGAGCCTCAACGTGGGCATTTGGCGATGTTTGCCTTTTCCGCCCTCGTTGCCGGTTCTTTCTCGCTGGGTCATTTGGCCAGCCCGTTTATTGCGCCAGAGGCGATGACCGTGGGACGGTTTATCTTGTCGGCTGTGCTGGTTGGCGCCGCTGCAGCCTTGACCAAAGGCATTCAACGAAGGGCGCTGGCCGCGCCGTGGCGCTACTGCGTTCTGGGCGCATTGATGGGGATCTATTTCGTGCTGATGTTCGAAGGATTGAAGACGGCACAGGCCGTGTCAATGTCGGCAGTGTATACTCTCACGCCAGTCATGTCGGCCGGATTCGGGTGGATATTGATGCGCCAAAGAGTGACGGGGAGGATGGCGCTTGCCTTGGGTCTGGGTGCGGCCGGGGCGCTTTGGGTTATTTTCCGCGCCGATATAGCGGCCCTTTTGGCGTGGAATTTGGGGTATGGAGAAAAACTGTTCTTCTTTGGATGCGTGGCCCACGCCCTATATACCCCCTTGGTACGCCGGCTGAACCGAGGCGAAGCAGCCATGGTCTTTGCCTCAGGAACAATGGCTGGCGGCGCGCTCACTGTGGCCGCATGGGGATGGAAAGACCTTCTGACAACAAGTTGGACCAGTTTACCGGTGATTGTCTGGATCTGCCTGATCTATGTCGCGGTGGCGGCAACCGGTGTGACTTTTGTCTTGCTCCAATTTGCCAGTCTGCGTCTGCCTGCGGCAAAGGTGATGGCTTATACCTATCTGGTGCCCTCATGGGTGATCCTTTGGGAGATCGGATTGGGCAAAGGCGGGCCATCGACAGCTGTTCTTGGCGGCGTGGTTGTGACGGTACTGGCGCTTTGGCTTTTGCTGAAGGAGTAGCGCAAAATGGTGTTCACGCGCAGCCCTTCGTAACAAAATAACGGGCCCAGACATCCGTTTTTACAAACAAGAACGGCCACTTTTCCAAGCAGCCGTTCCTTTTGATCGTGCGGATTACGCCGGTTCGGTCACACCCTCAGGCAGCTTGGCCCCTGTCATGAAAGCCACGGCATCCGACATTGAATAGTCCTGCGGCTTGATAACACACAGGCGTCTGCCCAAACGGTGGATATGAATCCGGTCCGCCACTTCGAATACGTGCGGCATGTTATGGCTGATCAGGATGATCGGAATTCCGCGCGCCCGAAGGTCACGTATCAATTCCAGAACCAACCGCGATTCCTTGACCCCCAAGGCGGCCGTCGGCTCGTCCAGGATAACAACCTTGGATCCAAACGCCGCAGCACGTGCCACCGCTACCCCTTGCCGTTGGCCACCAGACAACGTTTCAACCGCTTGGTTGATGTTCTGAATGGTCATAAGTCCAAGTTCAGACAACTTTTCGCGGGCAAACTTCTCCATCCGCGGACGATCCATTTGCCGAAATACCGACCCCATTATGCCCGGTTTGCGCCACTCGCGGCCCAAAAACATATTGTCAGCAATCGACAAAGCCGGCGACATGGCAAGGTTTTGATAAACGGTTTCAATTCCCAAGGCCCGGGCATCATCGGGGCTGCGAAACTGCACAGCTTTGCCATCCAAAAGAATCTCGCCGTGGTCTGGGGTCACAGCCCCCGACAGCGCCTTGATCAGCGTGGATTTGCCCGCTCCGTTATCACCAATCACGGCGCAAATCTCTCCGGGCATCAGCTCAAAGTCTGCGCCATTCATCGCGACAACGGTTCCGTAACGCTTCATCAGCCCTTTGGCTTGAAAAATGGGTTGAACTGCACTCATTGCGATGCCCTCCGCAGCCATTGATCCAAAGCAACGGCGATGATCACCAAGCAGCCAGCAGCGAACATCTGCCAATAGTCGTCCACGCCGGCCAAAGACAGGCCAGTGTTGAAAACCCCCACGATGAAAGCCCCCAGAACGGATCCGATAATTGATCCGCGCCCCCCGAAAAGCGAGGTGCCGCCAATCACCACAGCCGTGATAGAGCCAAGGTTGACCGTATCAAAAGCAATGGGAGAGACAGAGCCCACCCTGCCAATTGCAATCCAAGCCGCAAATCCGCAGATCAGCCCCGCGACAGTATAAACTGAGATCAGCGTGCGCCCGACATTTATGCCAGACAACATGGCCGCGTCAGGATCGTCACCGATGGCATGAACGTGGCGGCCCCAAGCGGTGTGGTTCAGAACATACCACAAAATAGCAGCCAGAAGGATCAAGGTAATTCCGCCATAGGTGATCGAAGCCCCACCGACGTTGTAGCCTTGTCCGAACCATAACAGGCCCGAAGCCTTTTCTTCGATGTCGGCATTTCGGATGGATTCCGACTGGGAATACCAAAGCTTTAGGGCGTTGAAGATCGAGAGAGTTCCCAAAGTCACAATGAAAGGCGGCAATTTGACTTTTGCCACCAAAATCCCATTCAGCCAGCCCATAAGGCCACCGAAGAAGACCCCGATCAGAACCGCCAAAAGCACCGGCACACCCGAGAAAACCGCGATGTTTCCCATGATCAAGGAAGAAATCACCAGGATTGCCCCGACGGACAAGTCGATTCCCGCCGTCAAGATGACAAGGGTCTGTGCCAACGCAATAAAGCCGGTGACTGTCACTTGCTTCAGGATGGTCGACAAGGCGCCCATACCCAAGAAGCGCGGAGCGATAATGGAAAACGCGGCGATCGAAATCAGCAGAACGAGGGCAGGAATAAGTGTCGGGCTGTTGCGCAAGTAGCCGCGTGCGATGTGCAGCAGCGTCTTGTCGTCCCTGTCAAAACTTGCAACCGCCGTATCGGCCTTGGCCAGCGTCGCCTCGTAGTCGGAAATGGTTTTGGTTGGTGCTTCGTCCGCGCTCATCGCTTCGCTTTCCCCCCGGTTAAGTTCTTCCGAAATCCAGATCGAATTTCCTCTAAGAAGAAGGGCGACTGTAAAGCCGCCCTTCCAACAATCAAGTCACTCCTTCGGGCAGATTAACCCCAGCAGAGTTCGGTGCCTTTGGTGCTGTCGATGGACTCGACGCCGTCAACTGGCTGGTCGGTCACAAGGTTCACACCGGTGTTGAAGAACGACAGTCCCTCGGAGGCCGCAGGCTTCGTGCCGTCCTTGGCATACGCTACGATTGCCTCAATGCCCTTGGAGGCCATCAACAGCGGGTATTGCTGCGATGTTGCGCCGATGACGCCCGACTTAACCGACGCGATGCCTGGGCAGCCGCCGTCAACCGAAACGATGATCGCTTGACCTTCTTTGCCCGCAGCTTTCAAAGCCTGGAAGGCGCCTTCAGCAGCAGGTTCGTTGATCGTGTAGACCACATTGATGTCTGGATCTTTTGCCAGCAGCGTTTCCATCGCGCGCAGACCGCCCTCTGGGTTAGCATCCGACGATTCGTGGCCGATAACGCGAGCGTCCGTTTCCGAACCCATCACGGTCAAATCGGGAACTTCGATGCCGAAGCCAACCAAAAAGCCCGTGTCCCGAGCGACGTCAACCGAGATGTTGTCCTTGTTGATGTCGAGCATGGCGATCTTGGCCGATGCAACGCCATCAGCGCCCAGCTTGCCAGCAGCCCACTTGCCGATACGCAGACCAGCTTCGAAGTTGTCGGTTGCGAAGGTCATGTCTTGTGCTTCCGGATCCGCAATCGGGGTGTCCAGAGCGATGACCAAGATGCCAGCTGCACGGGCTTCTTTCAGGGCAGGAATAACCGAATCGTTCGATGCGGTGATCAGGATACCCTTGGCGCCAGCAGCGACGCAGTTTTCGATTGCAGTGATCTGCGGCGCAGCGTCGCCGTCTTTTTCGCCAGCGTAAGCTTGGAAATCAAGGCCAGCAGCAGTTGCAGCAGCCTCAGCGCCCTCTTTCATTTTCACGAAGAAGGGGTTGGTGTTGTTCTTGGTGATCAGGCAAGCCAGATCAGCCGCAGAGGCCGAACCCGCCATCATCGCCAGAGCCGCTGCGCCCAAAAGCGCGGTGGTTTTGAATTTCATGGTATCCTCCCAAGGAAGGGCCCTTGGCCCCCAAGTTTCGCGTTTCGGCGCCGACTGTTTGCCGGCGTCGAGAGGACTTTGGACTGATTCCCATCTTTACGTCAAGTTAAATAAATCATTGTGATTTAATATTGACAGGGAGCGATTCCGCCCTCAGTCTTTGGAAGAAGTGGGTCCGGCGAAAGTCGGGTCCAAGGGGACCTGACCTTAGGAAACGACGATGTTGATTGGCATACCACCCTTGCTGGGGCCCGAACTACTGGCGACGTTGCGCGCCATGGGCCATGGCGATGAAATTGCCATCGTCGACGGGAACTATCCGGCTCAAGAACATGCACGACGCTTGATTCGTGCTGATGGGCACGGACTTTTGGCCGTAGCAGAAGCGATTTTGACCGTCTTGCCAATTGATCGCGCCGTTCCGCAGGCGATCTTTCGCGCTGCGCTGAACAATGATACTGCCCAATCCGCCAGAATTCATCACGACATCGATGCGCTGTGCAAAAGATTTGCCCCTGACGTCAGCGTGACAGCGTTGGACGGCGCAAGTCTGTATCCACGTGTTCGGGCATCCCATACGATTGTTGCGACCTCTGAGCAGGCGCTTTTTGCGAATATGATTCTACGCAAAGGCGTCATCAGTTCTTAGCAACTAAAAGGAGTTCGAAGCGCCCGATGCAGGACGTATCATCAGATCGGTCGCTGAACGAATTGGCCGCGCTTCGCGGGTCGAACCAATCTGGAATGCGCGATCACAATGAACGTTTGGTGCTTTCGTTGGTGCGCCAGAACGGGCCCTTGGCCAAGGCGGATATTGCGCGCATCACGGGCCTTTCGGCGCAGACCACCAGCGTGATCATGCGCGCGCTGGAGCAGGACGGGCTGCTCAAACGCGAAGAACCCATCAGAGGAAAGATTGGGCAACCTTCGGTGCCAATGTCTCTCGCGGCCGATGGTGCCTTTTTCTTGGGCTTGAAAATCGGTCGAAGATCGACAGATCTTACCCTGATCGACTTTCTGGGCAATGTCCGGGGCAGTTCTCGGCGCATTTATCGATATCCAACGCCAGATTCTATCGTTGGTTTTGTGGCCGAAGCCTTGCCAAAAATCCTTCACGGCCTGACGGAAGCGGAGCGCGGAAAGATTGGCGGACTTGGCGTTGCCATGCCATTTCAGTTGTGGAATTGGGTACAGGCACTTGGTGCGCCGCAGTCTGCAATGGATGCTTGGCGCGACCGGGATGTTCAAGCAGAACTCACCCAGATCACCGGGATGCCGGTCTATATTCAAAACGACGCCACATCGGCGTGCGGTGCCGAATTGGTGTTTGGCAAGGGCGAACGACCAAAGGATTTCTTGTATTTCTATTTTGGTACTTTTATCGGCGGCGGGCTTGTTCTGAACGGGCAGTTGTTCTTGGGGCGCACAGGCAATGCGGCAGGCGTGGGACCCATGCCAGTTCCCTCTGCTTTGGGCGGCAAGCAACGCTTGTTTGACATGGCCTCCATATCCAAGTTGGCAGACCAGATGGAAGCCGCGGGCGAAAGTTCTGACCATATCTGGGAGCAGCCAGATAGCTGGCGCGTCAGCGAGCGGCTTTTGACGGAATGGATTGATTACGCAGCCCAAGGTTTGGCTGCCGCGACATTGTCGGCAGCTGCCTTGTTGGAGTTGGAGGCTGTCATGATCGATGGCTGGATGCCGCCTGCCATTCGGGCTAGGATTACCGAAAAAACCCGCAGCGCCTTGCTTGGGCTGGATCTAGCAGGCGTTTCGCCCCCACTTGTGCGCGAAGGCACGGTTGGGGCCCATGCGCGATCCTTGGGCGCAGCCGCGATTCCGCTGAGCCAAAAGTATCTGATCGATTGGAACGCCGCGGCACGTTCAAGCGGCTGATGAACGGACGTGCCGCAGCGGCAGTTTCCCCATGGGCTGTCGGCGGGGCGTCTGGCCCCAACTCATGCCCAAAGAGTTTTAGGCGACAGATTGAACATCAATCACCATTCGGCCTTGGACAGCGCCTTTCAAGATTGCTGCCGAAAGGGCTGGTAGATCTTCAAGCGTCGCCAAATGCACCATGGCTTCTAGGCGATCCATAGGCAGATCTGTGCAGATACGCGCCCAAACACGTTCGCGGTCCGCAAAGGGCTTCATGACGGAATCGATGCCCAGCAAATTGACGCCGCGCAGCAAGAACGGAATGACCGTTGCTGGAAGTGCCGCCCCTCCTGCAAGACCAACAGCGGCGACCGAGGCGCCATATTTCATTTGGCCCAGAACCCGTGCCAACATGGCACCGCCCACCGCATCGATGCAACCGGCCCAGATCTCGGCCTCAAGCGGTCGTTTCACTGTCTCAGACAGGTCCGACCGCTGTACGATCCGCGAGGCACCAAGGCTGCGCAAATAAGCCTCAGTTTCTGGCCGACCTGTGACGGCGGCAACCTGATATCCCAAATTTGCAAGTAAAGCGACAGCGACAGATCCAACACCTCCTGCGGCCCCGGTAACCAAAACTTCGCCATCGCTTGGCGTCAGACCATGATCTTCAAGGGCCTGAACAGCCAACATTGCGGTCAAACCAGCCGTTCCGACGGCCATAGCATACCGGGTCGTCAGACCCTTTGGCAGCGGGACCAACCAATCAGCCTTGACCCGCGCTTTGGCGGCATAACCGCCCCAATGCATCTCGCCAACGCGCCAACCCGTCAGCACCACTTTGTCACCGGCGGCGTATCTTTGATCGTCAGACCCCAAAACAGTCCCTGCAAAGTCGATGCCCCCGATATGGGGATAAGCCCGCACCAATCCACCCCCGGTGGGCGACAGGCAAAGTCCATCCTTATAGTTCAAAGAGGAGTATTCAACGGCGACAGTCACATCGCCCGCGGGCAGGGCGCTGTCGTCCATCTGTTTGATCGAGGCATGGGCAATGCCTTCGGCGTCTTTTTCCAACACAAGGGCGCGGAACATTCTTTTCTCCTCAGTTCGGTCCATGCCAGTCGATCTGGCAGATTTCGGCACTTCTGCCGTCAAAATCCCATACCCGGCCATAGGCGCGCACACGGCCTTTGCCAGCTTGTGCAATCGTGATGTCGGGGCCCATCCAGTATCCTGTGTTGGACACGACCACCTCTTGATCAGGGTTTGCCCCAGTGATCGGAGTGACTTCCCCTTGAATCTTTTTGCCGACCATCAAACGACGTGTTTTGCCTTCGGTTTCATAGCTGACAGGTGACCGTTCTGCGCCCAGAAACTCTGACACCATGATCGAGAAAAGACCCGTAGTGCCCCGAACTTTGCCCGAAAAAATCCTGATCAATCCCTCATAGGCAACCTCAGAGGCGCGCTCATCGATATAGGCAGCGGCTTTCCAGTTTCCACGCCCCATATTGCCCGGAATATCCATCAAAAGGCCGACGTTAAGCCCTGACAGGTTTTCCCCGTCAAAATGCCCTTCGTCTATGCGAATGCCCACCCAAGCCTGACAATAACCTTCGGTTGGGGGATGTTTTCCCAAAGAAACCACGCAGGGGCAGAACACCGTGCAGTTACAGTTTAGGATCAACTCACCCTTGATCGCCCAGTTCGGCAGAGGTTGAGACATGGTTTGTCCTTTCACAGAGACAGCGCATTACTAAGAGCCGTCAACCCCGCTGCAACAAGCAAGACGTATCCTGCCGGTCGCGTCAGAAGTCGGCCCAGTTCGGGCAGTTTTTCCAAGATCATGAACATGGTCGCAAGCCCCATCCACCAGAGATTCATGGTACCACCCACAAATGCCAGCGCCATCAAGGCCCAACAACATCCAAAGCACAAAACGCCAAGTTCCAGCCCCATCCGAAAGGCGCGGGGATACCCGGGTGCCCAGCGCCCCATAAAGTATGTCAAGGGCATCCGGCACTTGGACAGGCACGCCGCTTTAAGGATTGAAAATTGATACAATCCAGCGATCAACAGCAGGGCCGCCGTGAAAGTCGGAGAGACACTCGATCCTCTGAATGACAGAAGATCGTAAGACGACAAGAGACTTTGGGTTGAAGCGCCCAGCGCCGCTCCCAAAAGCCAAACAAGGGTGTAGCCTACGATCAAGGCGAGTGCTTCGCTCGCTTTGGTGGTGCCAGCAGGACCGAGGGTCAAAAACGCGCGAAGGGTGGGTACGAAGGTGGGCCACATCATCCCAGCTGCCATCAGCGCCCACATGCCAAACAGAATTGGCGCGCTGACCCCCTTCGCCGAGGTGCACAAAGCCGCCAAAAGATCGTTGGAAAGTCCGGCCCCCGGGGTGGCCACGGCCATCAAAACCAATCCAATCCACGCGGTCAGGACGACCATGTAGAACGCCAGCCAAAGGGCCCCTTGCCGGTTTATTCGAATGGTCGAATATATCGATGTCATAGGAAGGGTAGCTCTGTCAAAACGCCGCGTTCCATCTTGCCGTTCACCAAAGCTTCCACTCTATCGCCCACAGCACAGGCCCGCGAAATGAGAGCAAACCCAAGGTTCTTTTGAACGCGGATTGAAAAGACCGTATTGGTCAGATGACCAACCTTTTCTCCATCTTTGAAAAGGGGATTCCACAAAAACCCTGGAACCACTGGCTCTCCCTCATCCAAAATGACGCCGAGGGAATGGCGTCTTGGGCCTTCGGCGTGGATGCGCCGCAGCGCTTGTATCCCGATTGTATCATCCGGCACATGCAGATCGATGTATTTGCCCATGCGCACTTCAAACGGGTTGGTCTGATCGTCGGTATCTCCGCCGAAAGAGATAAGGCCCGACTCGACCCTTTCAGACCAATTTGGATTGCCAGGACCAATGCCCCAAGGGGCCCCCGCCTCACGGAAGATGTTCCAAAGCTGTGTACCCTTGGTACCGTCGCGCAGATAAATCTCGTAGCCGCCCTGCTTGGACCAACCGGACCGCGCGACGACAACAGGGATGCCCTGAATTTGGGTCTCGCGGAACCAGAAGTATTTCAAATCCCGAATCCACTCGCCGCAGACATGTGCGACCACGTCCACAGCCTTTGGGCCTTGAATGGCCATGGGCGATACGTCTGGTTCCGATACCTCAACCCGCAGGCCACGCTCGGCGGCTATGGCCCGCGCCCAGAACCAGATATTGCTGTCCGCAATCGACAACCAATACAAATCATCCGCCAGTTTCAGCAGAATTGGGTCGTTGATCAGCACGCCCTGGTGGTTGCACAGCGGGACGTATTTGCCTTGCCCGACGTTGCACTTGGAAAGATCTCGCGGCGCAAGAATTTGGGCCAGTTTTCCCGCATCAGGCCCACGCAGCTGCACTTGGCGTTCTACGGCGACATCCCATTGGCTGACGCCATTGATCAGCCGCCAGTATTCCTCCAGTGGGTGACCATAAGATGTCGGCATGAGCATGTGGTTGTAGGTTGTAAAGGCACACACACCCTCTTTCAGGGTCGCCTCGAAATAGGGCGAGGGGCGAAGTCGGGCGGATGGGGTGATGCCGAACAAGAATATTCTCCGCAGGTGTCAACAGGGTTCAAGTCCATGGTCAGCACGCGGCGCGAGGTCGCGCCGATCACTTTTCAAGGTTTTTACCGCGATTGCGGTGTCTTTTGGTATCAGCCTGAAGGCGCAGGTTACAAACAACCATTTGTCACCCTCAGACCGACGTTTGAGGTTTGGGGCAGCCAATAGGGGCTATAGGTTCAAGAAATCACTCCCTCGGCCAACAATTTGCGGATCAGTTTCTTGTCGATCTTTCCAACCGACGTGCGCGGCAGTGAATCAACCTGATAGATGCGATCGGGCGCTGCCCATTTGGGGATGATGCCCGCGTCAATTGCGCGGTCTAAACAGTTGCGAAGGTCCTGTTCCACCGAAACTTCACCAAGAATAACGGTCACCAAGACTGGCCGCTCCCCCCAACGGCTATCAGGAATGCCAACGGCCGCAACTTCCTGCAGTCCCGGAACGGTTGACACAAGGTTTTCCAAGGTCAGCGAGGATACCCATTCCCCTCCTGATTTGATGATGTCCTTCAATCGGTCCGTGATGCGCAGCGTTCCATTGGCCGACATGTGCCCCACATCACCTGTATGCAGCCATCCGCCGCGCCAGAGCTCTTCCGTGCCTGCGGAGTTCTTGAGGTACCCATCCGTCAGCCATGGTGCGCGCGTGATGACTTCGCCTGTCGATCGGCCATCATGGGGGATATCGTTCATCTTTTCATCGACAACCCGCACCTCGACCAAGGGGGCCGGTCGGCCGGTTGCCGTTCGCACAGCGATATCGGCGCTTGCCTGACTGCAAGCCATATCGGCGACGGTCACAAAGGGACAGGTTTCTGACATGCCATAAGCCGCATGGACGTCAATCCCCCGCGCCCGCGCCTGCAACGCCAACCCATCTGACAGGGCCGCACCGCCAATCAGCACCTTCCATCTGGACAGGTCGATCTCGGCCACCCCAGGTGCAGAAAGCAACATGGCCAAAATCGTTGGCACACAGTGCGAAAAGGTAACGCCTTGCTCTGCGATCAGCGCCAAAAGGCGCCCCGGTTCGTATCGCCCCGGATAGATCTGTTTGATACCCAGAAATGTTGCAACATAAGGAAAGCCCCAGCCATGCACGTGAAACAAAGGCGTAATCGGCATGTAAACATCGTCACGCTTCAAACCGCCCGCACCGGGCACGGTTCCAAGACCGGCGGCCAAAGCCAATGTATGCAGTACCAGTTGCCGGTGGGAATAACTCACACCCTTTGGATCCCCAGTTGTGCCCGTGGTATAGAACAAGGTGGCACGCGTATCTTCAGGCAACTCGGGGAACGAAACGTCGGGTCGCTGATCGGCGAGCAGCTTTTCATACTCGGCGTCAAAACCTTGCGGGACCGCGCAGGGTTCGTCAGCCATAAGGATAAGTCGCAAAGGTCGATGTACCTTCGGCAAAAGTGGTAACAACAACGGCAGGAAATCAACGTGGCACAGAACCGCGTCGTCCTCGGCGTGGTTGATCGTGTACAAGACCTGCTCGGGCGAAAGACGGATGTTTATGGTATGTAAGGTTGCCCCAAGCATCGGAACGGCAAAAAAGCACTCCAGATAGCGCGGACTATCCCAATCCATCACCGCTATTGTAGATCCCTGCCCCAATCCCAAGTTCAACAGGCCCGCCGCCAATTTCCGAACTCTGGTATGAAACTGCCGATAGGTGTGATGATTCCCGAAACCATCATGAATTGTTTGGTCCGGATTGTGCCCTGCCGGGGCCGCCAACAATTGCCCGATAAGCAGTTGGGTGTGGGGGGGTGCTGCTGTCATGCTTTTGTCCCTTTGCATCACGTCGATCCTAGACAGTCTTTGACCAACTTACACATGACGAAAAAAGGGGCTAAGCTTGGCTTCGGGTCAGACACTCGCCGAACGCCGGCCATGCCGTGGCAAAAATCGATGCCCCGGAAATTAGACACGAAGGACGTGAAATGTCGCACCAAATGCCCCCTCTGACGTGGTTGCGCGCCTTCGAAGCCTCCGCCCGTCATCTTAGTTTTACCAACGCCGCGACAGAACTGAACCTGACCCAAGCCGCGATTTCCAAGCAGGTGAAACTGTTGGAACACCATCTGCGCGAAACTCTTTTTGAACGCCTTCCACGCAGTCTGGTCCTTACTAAGGTCGGGGCGGCCTATATGCCAAAGGTTCAGGACGCATTTGAAAGACTGGCTGCCGGGACGGTCGAAGTGTTTGGTGGCCGCCGGGCCGAGTTGCTGACCGTCCGGTCCGCTGTCGGGTATGCAGTCAATGATCTGGCCGCGCGTTTACCCCGGTTCTTGGCCAGTCATCCCAAGATTGGCGTTCGCATTGTATCTTCCGTCTGGAGCAAGGATGGGGAGGCCGAGCATTTTGACTTGGACATCCGATATGGCTTTGGCCGATGGGCGGGATATCGCACGGATCGGCTAACCTGGGAGACGTTGGAGCCTGTTTGTCTGCCATCGGTTGCCGCCCGCCTCGCGCGGGCCGAAGATCTGGTGAACGAGCGCCTTTTGCATGTCCTTGGATATCAAGAGGGCTGGGCAACATGGTTGGCGGCTGCTGGGGTAAGGTCCGTCAATGCCGGATCGGGACTGCATTTTGACACGTCGCTTATGGCGCTTGAAGTTGCGGCAAATGGCGGCGGCGTGGCTCTTGGGCGCAGGTCGATGTCAGCAAAAGACGTAGCATCGGGTCGTCTGGTGCGGCCGTTCAGTTTGGCCCTGCCCGTTGACGAGGCGTTTTATCTGGTTTCACCCGAACACGGCCAAGCCCATCCCGACGCGCGGATTTTTCGGGACTGGCTGGTCAGCGACATGGCGTCAGATCCCCGATAACCGGCCGCGCTACCGCGCCCTAAGCCTGACGCCAGCATCCAGACGAATCACTTCGCCATTCAGCATCGGATTACGGATCATTGATAAACACAGGTCTGCAAAATCAGCAGGTTCGCCAAATCGGCGGGGAAAGATTGCGTCCGAAGTTATCGCCTCTCGCACCCCTGCGGGAACATCGGCGGCCATGGGTGTTTGGAAAAGTCCGGGGGCAATTGCCAGAACCCGCAGTCCTTTTGTGGCAAACTCGCGGGCCGCTTGAAGGGTCATGGCGGCGATTGCCCCTTTTGATGCGACATAAGCCCCCTGCCCGATCTGCCCTTCATAGGCCGTGATTGACGCGGTGTTGATGATCACACCGCGCTCTCCGTCCGGATCAAGGGGGTCAAGCGCCATCATGCGCGCGGCCGCTTTGGTCATGACCGAAACCGTGCCGAGCAAATTGATCCGGATGACCCTCTCGAACTGGGCCATATCAACGGGGCCCTCGCGTCCGACAAGACGCATTGATCCGGCTATCCCCGCACAATTAATCAAAATCCGCGCGATACCCAACGTGGCTTCGGTCCGATGCAGCGCCGCAACGACAGAGTCTTCTTCGGCCACATTGCAGGCGATCGGCAAAATTCCGGGCTCTGCACGTCCGGGGTGAAGATCAAGCGCGGCTACCCTTGCGCCCGCGGCCGCAAGGGCCCGCGCTGAGGCAAGGCCAAGTCCAGACCCACCGCCCGTTACAATAGCAACAACGTCAGTCAAATCACGCATGGATCATTTCCGTTCTGAACGGTTGGGCTGGAAGTACAGTTTGAACCAAGGCCAACTGATAAAGCCGGTCCTATGTGATTGACAGGGTGCAGTGAGATTACTCAACTCACACCCCGGCCTCGTCCATCAATGGTCCCGTTAACGCTATCGTGCAAACAACAATTCCAAGCCCAAAGGTATCGTTCAGGTTATTTGATTTTCGGAGGTTCAAGGCCCGAGGCGCCTATCGCACTTTTACCGAATCAAAGCATTCCGAGCATATCATCGGGATTGCGTTCTATCAGTCTGGAAAAGTGGTGGACCCGGAGCGATTCGAACGCCCGACCCTCAGATTCGTAGTCTGATGCTCTATCCAGCTGAGCTACGGGTCCATCGTGAGGGGCGTTTAGCGCCCCGCTGCGGGCAATGCAAGGCCGAATGACATTTTTTTGCGGCCGCCTGATTGTTACAAGGGATCAACGCTCACGCCACCCTTTGGCAGGTGTATCATGAATTCTGTTCCCGCGTCGTCGCTCCGCGCAAGATCCAGTCGGCCGCCGTGGCCGCGAACCAGTTCTGCGGCGATTGCCAAACCCAGTCCTGTGCCACCCCGGCGCGCACCGCCTTGAAAAGGCGAAAAAAGATGCTCACGCGCCTTAACGGGCAGGCCCGGGCCCGTATCCCCCACGCGCAGCCACCATTCGGCTTCGTTCTCACCAGCCGACACTTCTATCGTACCGCCGCCACCCTGAGCTTCCAACGCTTGCCTTGCGTTGCGAACCAGATTTGACAGAACTCGGAAAAGTTGTTCGTGGTCGGCCCTCACACTCAAGGCCGGATTAATGTCAATCAAGGCTTGGATGGGCCCGTCTGGCCCAAGACCTTCAGCCTCCATCACTTCTTGAACCAGCCCCAAAATAACAAAGCGGATGAGGCGCGGCGGCGGTTCTTCCGCTTTGCCAAAGGCGAGCGTTGCCTCTGTCAAGTTAACGGCTCGGGTAATGGATCCAACCAATTTCGGCACGAAGCGGGCGACGGTCGGGTCGGTGCTGCCTTCCAGCCTGTCCGCAAAAAGTTGCGCAGAGGTCATGATGTTTCGCAAATCATGGCTGATCTTGGAAACGGCCCCCCCCAATTGGGCAAGTCGTTCGCGTTGACGCAGCGCACTGGTCAATTGTGTCTGAAGGCTTTGAAGCGCCTCTTCGGCAAGCCTCAGTTCCGTAACGCTTGCCGTTGGTTCGATCACGCGCCGCGCATCTTCTGGCGCTTGAGCGTAGGCTTGCATGTGCAAAACCACACGGCGAATGGGCAAGACCAAAAGCTTGCGTACCGCGACAAACAAAAGGGCGGCTGTCACAACCGATATCAAAGCAGACAACAGCAGAATCCGCAGGCCATATTCAACCATGGCGGCGCGCAAGGGCGCACTTTGCAATGTGATTTCAATCAGAATCCCGGCATCCAAGGTCGGATTGCCGATCACTCGAATGACGTGGTTGTCATTGTCCAACAACACCGCCGCCGCATCCTTGATCAAGGTCAGGGGGCCAGCCATCCGCAAATCATAGTCGTTTGTAACAGGCGAGGGGATGGGCGAAGACAACACCAATTGCCGAAATTCATCCCGGCGCAAAACAATATTGAAGACCTCGGCATTGGCCAAAAGCTCCGCTTCAAGTTCTGGTGTTACCATGTCTTGGGCGGCGATCTGGGCCAAGGATGCGATTTGCGCCTTTTCCAGACGTGCCATCAAATAGTCAGCCCGAAACCGGGCGATAGAGGGTACAAAGATCAAGACCTCGGCCAACATGACAAAGCCGATCGTCAGCAGCAAGAACCGCCCCGAAAGCGAATTCAAAAAACCGCCGCGCCCTTCCTGCACCCTGCCCCCAATTCAACCGTTATCTAAACTCTGCCAAAGCCAAGCAGTATCAAGGCCCCGTGCGCCAATTATCCTAAGGCACAAATCGTTGAATGAACCGCACGACCTGCTTGACCCTTGGATTAGCAAAGAGTTTGTCTGAAAAATAGGCCCCAGCGACGCGCTTTGCACTTTCGGACAGGGTTGGGTAAGGCAGGATGACACCTGCTATCGCGGACAGTTTGGTTCTTTGCGCAATGGCAAGCGCCCAAAAAGCAATCAACTCGCCCGCTTGGGGGCCAACGATCGTCGCGCCAACGGGGCGACCTGAAACAGCGATAACTTTCACAAATCCCTTATCCTTTCGTTCGGCCAGCGCTCGGTCATTTTCATCAAAGTCAGACCGAAGGACCACTGCACGCGCGCCATACGTTTGTCGGGCTTGCGCTTCGGTCAATCCAGCCTGGGCCAACTCCGGTTCGGTATAGGTCACCCAAGGAACCACGGTGGCCGCTTTTGATGGCAATCCGAAAAGGGCTTGCCGAATGACAACGCCTGCATGCGCCCCAGCGGCATGCGTGAACTGCGCCCCACCTGCCACATCCCCGATGGCATAGACCCGGCGGTTGGTGATGGATCGCATGTTTGGACCTACTTTCACGCCCTTTGGATCAAACGCGACGCCGGCCCTGTTCAGATCCAGTTTATCAAGTGCGGGCGACCGGCCCGCAGCAATCAACAGGTGACTGCCCCGTACAATGTCACCATTTCCCAGAATGGCTTCAATATCGGCATCAGTCTTGGTCAGCCGAACAAGCGGTGCCCCTTCAAGAATCGTCACGCCCTCACGCCGAAGGGCGCCTGTAACCACAGCGCTGGCCTCTGGGTCATCTCGGCTTAGGGCCTTAAACGCTTCAATCACTGTCACCGCGCATCCCAGTCGTCGGTGCGCAAGAGCCATTTCCAGTCCAATGGGGCCACCGCCCAGAATGATCAAATGGTTCGGCGCAACTTGCAGATCGAATATGGTTTCGTTGGTCAGATAGTGAATGGTTTCAAGGCCCGGAATGTTCGGTACGCCGGCAACACTTCCCGTGGCAATCACAAATCGGCGTGCGCGTACCCGCGTGTCTGCGGCCTCAACCTCGTGCGGGTTGATGAACCGGGCATAGGCCCGGATGACGGACACACCCAAGCCTTCGAACCGCTCTTGACTGTCATGCGGCTCGATCCGGGCGATTGTCGCGCGGACGTGATCCCGCACAGCGGCGAAATCCACATTCACCTCGCCGGTCCTTATCCCGAACTGGCCAGCGGACCGCGCGTTATTCGCGGCCTTCGCTGCGGCAAGAAGCGCTTTGGACGGAACACATCCCGTGTTCAAACAATCACCGCCCATCTCGCCGCCTTCGATCAGCACAACCCGCGCGCCCATTTGGGCGGCCCCTGACGCAAGAGACAACCCACCAGAGCCCGCACCGATAATGCAAAGATCCGCTGTTACCATGACCATTCAAGATTCCTTTCGCCGATAGGCGCCAACGATCGTCGGCAGGGCAGACAGCGCAGCCAAACCAAGCAGGGGAAACAAAACACCAGGCGCAAATATGATGCCAAGATCCGGTGTCCCGCCCTTGGCAAAGACCTCTCCAAGGCCCGCACCAACCGATGTGAACACCAAGGCTCCGGGGATAATGCCCAAATAGGTTGTCACCGCAAAGGGCAAAAGCCGAACACCGGCAAAGGCAGGCAGCAGGTTGCACATAAAGAAGGGAATGGCAGGGATAAGGCGCATGGTCAAAAGCGCGGACCACGCGTTTCTTTGCAAGCCGGACTGAAGTCGCGCTGCGGCCCCCCCGCCTGCCGAAATTCGCGCCGATACCTCTGCGCCCAGGCCCGCACGGGCCGCAAGATAGACCAGAACAGCGCCAGAGCCTGCAGCCAGAACATTCAACGCAGCGCCGGGCATCAGGCCGAACAAAAATCCTCCGGTCAAAGTGGCGATGGTAGACCCGGGTAAGGATAGGGCAACGATGACTGTATAAGTCAGCAAGAAATACAAAACGGTCAGTGCGTAATGGGCATCGCGATAGTCCAACAGACTTTGCCGATTTTGCGCCAATGCCTCAAACGATAGATGACCGCGCAGGAAGATTGCCCCTGCAGCAAAGCTGAGAACAATCAGAATCAGGGGAATTCGTTTTCGAAGGGATTGGGTCACGGGATCTCTGGATCTTTGGATTGCCCATAGATGGCCCATTCCTTAAGGAAATGGCCAGTGGCCTCACGCCGGGTTGATCATCTGTGTGCGACAAAGGCCAATTGGCCGCGCGATGTTTCAGATTTCGTCGCCCTTCTGGTCCGCCGGCGTTAAAATGTTGCAGGATTTCGGTGGGCAGCGCGTTGACAGGGGGTGAAAGGCTCCGTAAAGGACGGGCTTGAAGTTTACGCCGCCGAATCTTTTGGTTCGGGGCAACCGTCTGATGGAGACCGCGATGAAGCGCACTTTTCAACCCTCGAATCTGGTTCGCGCCCGCCGTCACGGCTTTCGCGCTCGTATGGCAACCAAAGGCGGCCGTCTGGTCTTGTCCGCACGTCGGGCAAAGGGTCGGAAGAAGCTTTCGGCTTAAAGGTTTGTGAGCGGCCCGATTTAGGCCGACACTCGGAGTTAAGATATGACACCGCCGGAGGAAACGGGCCAAGGCAAATATGCCCAAGCGCCCGACGCCCCACCGGCGGTTTTGCTTTTAGCAAATCCACAGATTACGACGCTTAAGAATCGTCCCGATTTTCTGCGAGCGGCTTCCGTGCGCAGGCAACCCGCAGGCGGTTTTCTGCTGCAAGCGCGCCAACGGGGCGATGAATCGGCGGGCGTCCGGATCGGCTATACTGCCTCAAAGAAGATCGGCAATGCCGTCTTTAGAAACCGGGCCAAGCGGCGTCTGCGCGCGGTCGCTCACAGTGTTTTGCCCGGTCTCGCCCAGCCCGGTTGGGATTATGTCCTCGTCGCCAAACCGGGCGTAACCGTTGTGCGCGACTTCGCACTTTTGTTGGCAGATCTGGAAGGCGCGATGCGTTCCATCCACAAAGACACTTCGCAGCGCCCCCCGAAATGACCCCCACTGCCTATCTATTGTCTCTTCCCGTGCGGGCTTATCGATTGGTCCTATCCCCTTGGGTGGGCAATGGCTGCCGTTTTCAGCCCACATGCTCGGTCTTTGCGCTGGAGGCGCTGGAGCGGCACGGAGCAGCAAAAGGGGGCTATCTGATGGTCAATCGGATTTGCCGGTGTCATCCTTGGGGCGGACATGGATATGATCCCGTTCCGGGGTCTGACCCGGAATTTGATCGCGGCCGAAACAGACGCGCCTAAGGCAAACGGCGGAAAGAAATCAGCGCTTCACCGATCCTCACGCCAAACTTGCTGACGTACGCACGGTTGAAAACGTGTGTCTCATCCTGCAACCACATCCAATCGTTGAATGTGACGCGCATCGTCTCCGTCGGTCCGTCGGCTGAAGGCACAGGCAGGTCAATTGTGTATTTCCAGTTGAACCGATCGCCCATCTCAACGCCCGTGGCCGTGCCGATCACACCCGGCGCAGTGCCAGTCCAGGTGTCTGCGCCCGTTTTCACAAGGGTCCAAACCCTCTGTTCAGTGGAGCCGTCCTCATAGACGAAATCCTCGACCAAAAGCAGACGCTCTCCGTTCCAGTCCCCTTTGATATTGACCGAAAACTGGCGCCGCACAGTCCCAAAGATATCCTGAAACTGTCCATGCGCTTCAACACGGCCGTCAAAGAATGTTTCAAGATCAAGCTTTTGGTCGGTCAATGCGGCATCATTAAACGACGGCGTACCGGCGCAAGCTGACAGAAAAAATGGGGTTGCAAGAAGTAGGCGGCGCATGGGGATCCCTTTTCAGCTTTGTTGAGATACGCAGCAGGGTCTAATTCGGATGATACCAAAGGCAAATACGCGTTCAAGGCGACCAACGATAGGGAAAATCCTTCAGATCTTGCGTTTGCGGATTAACCTTCAAGTTAGAAACCGCCCCTAGTGTAACACCGTTGCGCCCTTCCGCGCATTTATTCGGGGTCGGTTATGCACCAGTCAGTCTCGTCTTGGATATTGAAGGGGTTTCGCTGGATAGCCGGACACCTTCGCAGGCCCGAATGGTTGGTTTTTCTGCCTGCTGCAACCTTGGGCGCGTTTTGGATTGGTGGCGAAGGTTGGCTTTTGATAGTGGCGATGGGGGCGCCGATCTTGTTTGCCATGGCAGGGGCCTTTCGTTTTTCCGATCTACCGCCGGGCGTCTTACTGCAGGGCCTGAACGGGATGGCCCTGCGCGCCGATATCGTGCGCTATATGGATCATGTGCTTGGTGCGGCCCCAACAACCGGCCGAAATACCATCTGTTTTGTCGTTCAGTTCGACAACGACGAAAAATTGACAGATATCCATGGCCGGTCCGCGCAGACTGAGATCCTGGAAAGGTGCGCCGAACGTTTGTGCGGCGTGTTGCGCGAGGGAGACGTTGTTGCGCGGCTTGAAGGTGGTGGTTTTGCCATCGCACTATCCGCGGCCCGGCGCATTGACATTGAAATGGCCGTGCAAATTGCCGCGCGGTTGCAAGCGGCGGTCGCGGCACCCATCTCATTAAACGCCATTCGGGTTTACGTGTCATCATCGATTGGGTTTTGCATCGGGCCGAGGGCACCTGAACAAACTGGACGGTCGCTGTTGGACGCGGCGCAAATTGCCGCAGACGCGGCCAGAAGGCACGGTGCTGGATCAATCCGAGGATTTCAGCCCGACATGGCGCGTCACAGGGCTGACCGAGAAGCGAACCGCGATGAGCTTTTGAATGCTTTGGAAGACGGTCAGATCGTGGCCTATTTTCAGCCGCAAGTTTCAACTGATTCTGCCGAAATCACCGGCTTCGAGGCCCTTGCTCGGTGGAATCATCCAGACCGCGGCCTGATCGCGCCATCTGCATTCCTGCCGCAGATCGATGAATTGGGCCTGTCGGACCGTCTGGGCGAAGTCATGATGCGAAATGCGTTAACCGCTTTGAAATCATGGGAAAAGGCGGGGCACAAAATAGCCTCGGTCGCTGTGAACTTTTCCAAGTCCGAACTTCGAGATCCGCTTTTGTCAGAGCGTCTGAAATGGACACTGGACCGCTTCGATTTGTCGCCAGACCGTTTAACCATTGAAATTCTGGAAACCGTGGTCGCCGAGACAGACAATGATGTTATTGTACGCAACGTGGCGGCTTTGGCGGCGCTAGGATGCAGAATTGACTTGGATGATTTTGGGACAGGACATGCCTCCATCACGTCGATCCGGCGATTTGCCGTGGGGCGGATCAAGATTGATCGCAGTTTTGTGGCCCGGGTGAACGAAGACCGCGAGCAACAAAAGATGGTGGCGGCCATCCTGTCCATGGCGCATCAATTGGGTCTGGAAACGCTCGCAGAGGGCGTCGAAACGGCAGGGGAACAGTCGATGTTGGCAGACCTGGGCTGCGCCCATGTTCAAGGATTTGGTATCGCCCGGCCCATGCCGTTCGACGAAACGCTAGTTTGGATTGCCGCGTTCCACGCCCGCCCAGGAGGGACTTTGCAGATGAACCGCAAAGGAAGGTAAGGACGCTCTGCCTATGCGCGTAAAAAAGACGGCGCGAAGACCGTGCATATTGGGGTGATCACGGGGATTCCGCTTGACCTTTCGCGCCCCCTATCGTTGAAGGACCGCTGACCTAATTTAGAATTGGCGGTGGTCCAAATGGACGATCAGAACAGAAATCTGCTTCTGGCAACGGTGCTCAGCTTCTTTGTTATCGTGGTGTGGTACGTCGGCGGATCCTGGTTGTTCCCCGAGGTCTTTGCAACCGAAGAACCGTTGGTTGCGGTGCAAGCCGCTCCCTCCGATGCTGCGGCCCCTGCGGCGAACACGGCGGCGGCAGCGCCCGCGACCAACCCCGATACGGCCTCGGCGACAGATGCACTGGCAGCCGCGCCGCGTCTTGCCGTCAAAACGCCAAAGCTGGAAGGTTCGATTTCGCTTTTGGGTGCGCGGATCGACGATCTTTCGTTGACAGGCTACCGCGAGACCCTAGACCCGGCCTCGCCCGAGGTTCGGATCCTCTCGCCAATCGGCCAAGAACATCCCTATTACGCCTTGTTCGGCTGGGCCCCAGGCGTTGGACTGACTGCCGATGATGTGCCGGGGGCAAAGACCCTGTGGCAAGCTGCGGCAGGCGCAGAATTGACGCCTGAGACGCCGGCTACCTTGACCTGGACGAATGGCAAAGGTCTGACATTTATCCGTGTGATTTCGGTGGATGCCGATTTCATGTTCACTGTGTCGGACAAAGTTGAAAATGCCGGTACGGCCGCGGCAAGCCTTTATCCTTATGGGATCATCGCGCGGCACGGGCTGCCGAAGATGCAGAACATCTATGTCGTGCACGAAGGTGCGATCCGCCGCACGGACGGTACCTATGAAGAGCTGAAATACAACAAAGTCACCGACCTTTCCGTTGTGGACTCCGAAGGCACTCCCGCTGACGTGGTCGAAGCGACAACCGATGGCTGGATCGGCTTTACCGACCATTATTGGATGACCACCTTGGTTCCGGAACAAGGCAAGCCTTGGACGGCCGTCACAAAATATGTACCCGGCGCCGATATCTATCAGGCTGAAATCCGCCAGCCAGTGATGACCGTCGCGCCCGGCGCAAGCGTAGCAGTATCAAACCGCGTGTTTGCGGGCGCCAAGGAATGGGAAACCATTCGGGGCTATCAGACGGCAGGACTTGCAGGGTTTATAGATTCCATCGATTGGGGCTGGTTCTTTTTCCTGACCAAACCGATCTTCTATATCCTGCATTTCGTGCACGGTCTGATCGGCAACATGGGCCTTGCGATCATCGGTTTGACCTTCTTTTTGAAACTCTTGGTCTTGCCGCTTGCGTACAAATCCTACGTCTCCATGGCGCGGATGAAGGAACTTCAACCCGAGATGGAGGCCTTGAAGGAACGTTGCGGTGACGACAAACAAAAGCTGCAAAAGGAAACCATGCAGCTTTACAAGGAAAAGAAGGTCAACCCCGCTGCGGGATGCCTTCCGGTTCTTATCCAAATTCCGATCTTCTTCAGCTTGTACAAGGTTATCTTTGTAACGATCGAACTGCGCCAAGCGCCGTTCTTTGGCTGGTTGCAAGATTTGAGTGCCCCAGACTCTTCCTCACTTTACAATCTTTTTGGGCTGTTCCCGTGGGACGCGCCTGTCACAGGCACCTTGACCCATACGATCTTTATCGGCGTGTTGCCGATCATTCTGGGCATTTCAATGTGGCTTCAGCAAAAGCTGAATCCCGCCCCTGCAGATCCAGTTCAACAACAGATCTTCGCTTGGATGCCTTGGGTTTTCATGTTCATGCTGGGAAGCTTTGCGAGTGGTTTGGTCGTCTATTGGATCACAAACAACACAATCACCTTTGCCCAGCAGTATCTTATCATGCTGAGCCATGGGCATAAGCCGGATATCTTTGGCAACATTCGAAAGAGTTTTGCCAAAAAAGAAGCGGTTCCAGTGGCAAATTCCAACAAGGCACCTGCAAAGTTACCGGGTAAGGCGCCCAAAAAATGACAGGGCGGCTGGCACAGATTTGCCGGCATCCCATTAAGGGGCACGGACGCGAAGATCTCGCGTCCGTTCGTCTTTTGGTGGACGAATGTCTGCCCTTTGATCGCCATTGGGCCGTCGCGCATGATGCGGCGCAGCTCACTTCTGGGTGGAACCGCTCTGTGAATTTCGCCAGAGGGGCAAAGGCGCCCCAACTGATGGCCATCACGTCAAAACTCGACGAGGTGGCGCGCCGCGTCGTGTTGCGGCACCCCTTGCGCGGCGAACTTGCATTTCAGCCCGATGATCCGTCAGATCTTGGCAAATTTCTGGATTGGGTTCGGCCTTTGAATCCACAAAACCGGGCCCAACCTGTGGCGATTATCAGCGCCGGAATCGGAATGACAGATAGCGCTTTTCCGTCGATCTCGATCTTGAATCTGTCCAGTTTGGGGGCGCTTTCTGCCAAAATGGGGATGGATCTTTCGCGTGATCGGTGGCGCGGCAACCTTTGGCTGGAGGGGGCCGCCCCTTGGGCCGAGTTTGATTGGATCGGCAGGGCAGTGGCAATTGGCGGCGCCGTACTGCGTATCAAAGAGCGGATCACTCGATGTTCGGCCACCATGGTCGACACCCTTACGGGTGAGGTGGCTGGCGATACCCTTGCAGCCTTGGAACGTAACTTCGGTCATCAGGATTTTGGCGTTTATGCCACAGTTCTGCAAGGTGGCCCTGTCGCTGTTGGCGATGAATGGAGATTGGCATGACCTTGCAATTCACACACGCCCCAGACCCAGACGAGACCGACCGAGAGTTTGGACGGTTGATGTTTGCCGGTCCCGTAGACTTTATGAAGGGTGTTGTCGCGATGTCCGGGCTTCCGCCAGCGGATCGGCTGGAGGTTTGCTTTGCTGGCCGATCCAACGTCGGAAAAAGCAGCTTGATCAATGCTTTGACAAACCGCAAAACGCTCGCCCGTTCGTCCAATACGCCGGGCCGAACACAAGAGATCAACTATTTCGCTTTGGGCGAAACCCGGTTTCTCGTCGACTTGCCGGGATATGGATATGCCGAGGCCCCCGTGGCCGTCGTCGCCAAATGGCAAGCCTTGCTCAAGCAGTACCTTCAGGGCCGCCAAACGCTGCGCCGTGCCTTTGTTCTGATAGACACCCGACATGGCGTAAAGGCGGTTGATGAAGAGATCATGGATCTGCTTGATCGCTCTGCCGTGACCTTTCAGGTTGTCATGACCAAAGCCGACAAAGTGAACTGGGCCACCCGGCACGAGAATTTTGATCAAGTCAAAGCCGCCTTGACAAAACATCCCGCCGCCTATCCCGAGATCATCGTGACATCCTCTGAAAAGGGCGATGGAATAGAAACACTGCGCGCGGTCATCGCCACGCTGGAGTAATTCAGGCTATACGTGCTGGGCGCCATTAATCTCGATTTCGGTGCCCGAGATATAACTTGATTGCTGCGAACACAGAAACCAGATCGCATCGGCCACCTCGGCGGTCTTTCCAAGACGACGCATAGGGATCTGTTCTACAATCTTTTCGGTGCCGGGCGACAGGATTGCCGTGTCAATCTCGCCTGGTGCGATTGAATTCACCCGCACACCCAATGGGCCAAAGTCATGCGCCATTTCACGGGTTAGCGCCGAAAGCGCCGCCTTTGACGTGGCATAAGCGGCACCGGCAAAGGGATGCACCCTTGTTCCGGCAATCGACGTTACATTCACCACAGCGCCTTTTGCGGCTGAAAGTTCATTCATCAACCCGCGCGCCAAAACGATCGGCGCAAAGAAATTGACGTGAAACACCTGCCCCCAACTGCGCAGATCAGTGTTGAGCGAGTTCAAACGCGCCCCGCCAACGCCTTTGGGTGAAATTCCGGCATTGTTCACCAGGGCGTGCAGATTTCCATCCAGCTTTGCCTTGATCTGCTCGATCGCTGCCATGGTTTTGTCTGGGCTCGCCAGATCAATCTCGATGTGGTTTTCTTGGCCGTTTGGCCAAGGGCAGCGCGGATCAAATGGCTGGCGGGAACAGGTCAGCACGCGCCAGCCTTCGGATGAAAACCGTTTGACGGTGGCATGACCAATACCGCGCGATGCGCCGGTCAGAAGTAGGGTTTTAGGACTGGACATGAGACACCTCTTATTTCTTACTATAAGAGTCATCTATTCAGTGTCAATTGCCGCTTGGCAGGGTGACACAAAAGACTTATTCGGTCCCCGTTTGCCCCTTTTTCCGTCCATACGCCCCTTGCCCGGAGGCCCTCATGAAGAAGCAGACCCTGACCATGTCCGACGCCGTTTCCACCGCCAAAATGCTGTCCGAAGCCTTGCCCTATCTGCAACGCTTTGAAGATGCGGTGGTCGTGGTGAAATTCGGCGGAAATGCCATGGGCGATGACGCGGCAATGGCGGAATTTGCCCGCGATATCGTATTGATGCGCCAAGTCGGGGTAAACCCGGTTGTGGTGCACGGCGGCGGTCCGATGATCAACGAGATGTTGACCAAATTGGGCATCAAATCAGAATTCGTGCGCGGCAAACGTGTGACTGACAAGGCGACGGTCGAAGTTGTCGAAATGATTCTTTCGGGCCTCGTCAACAAGCGGATCGTTCAAGCCATCATGGATGCGGGCGGGCGGGCCGTGGGAATTTCCGGCAAGGATGATGATTTGATGGTCTGCGTCGCCGATGATCCTGAATTGGGTTTTGTTGGGCGCCCGGTTGAGATGAATGTGCAAGTGCTGCGCGACCTCTATAAGGCCGGCATCATTCCTGTCGTGGCGCCCGTCGCCACAGGCATGGCCGACAATGAAACCTTCAACGTGAACGGTGACACAGCCGCGGGTGCCATTGCCGGGGCATTGCAAGCCGACAGATTGCTGCTTTTGACAGATGTGCCCGGCGTGAAAAATGCGGCTGGTGAAGTGATGACGCAGATCACCCCCGAAGAAATACGCCAGATGATTGCTGATGGTGTCATTTCAGGAGGCATGATCCCAAAGACGGAAACGGCCCTGATGGCAATTGAAGCGGGCACGCGCGCCGTCACAATTCTGGATGGGCGCATTCCAAACGCCTGTCTGCTGGAGTTGTTTACAGATCACGGCGCGGGCAGCCAGATCAGATCAAGTGCACCGCGCGTGAAGCCGCACGTAAGACGGTAGCTATTTGCCCATGGCGGTACTACATTCAATTCTTGGAATGGAAGACCCAAATGCAAAATGAAGCCGTGACCAGACTGGCAATTTTCTTGGCGCTTTTCGGGCTTTTCGCCCTGCTAGAGTGGCTTTTTCCAAGCCAGACAAGGGTTCAGCCAAGATCAGGACGCTGGGCCACAAATCTTTTGATGACGGCGTTGAACGCGATCGCTTTACGTGCGGCAAATCTGGCTCTCCCGTTCTTGGCCATCGGCGCCGCCATAGATGCATGGAGCCATGGCTGGGGCCTTCTCAACAATGTTGCATGGCCGCTTTGGGTGGAAGTTGCGATGGCCCTGCTGGTTCTGGATTTCGCCATTTGGGCCCAGCACGTGGTTACGCACAAAGTGCCAGTCCTTTGGCGGTTTCACCGAATGCACCATTCAGACCGCGATATGGATGTATCAACGGCTTTGCGGTTTCATCCAGCAGAGATATTGGTCTCGATGGGGCTAAAGATCGCGCTGGTGTATGCGCTGGGGCCGCAGGCCTTGGCTGTTCTTGTGTTTGAGATTTTGCTGAATGGGACGGCCATGTTCAACCATGCAAACCTGGCGCTGCCGCGCTGGTTGGATACTGTACTTCGGCTTGTGATCGTCACACCGGGTATGCACCGCATCCACCATTCCACGCGGCGTGAAGAACACGATAGCAACTATGGCTTTGCATTGTCGATCTGGGACCGGATCTTCGGAACCTATCGCAAGGCAGAGCTTTCGGAGCTCGTCGTAGGTTTGGAATGGCAAGACGACAAACCAGCGAAACTGGGGTGGTGCCTATGGCTGCCCCTACGCTGAAGGACGTTCAGCAACGTCTGGACCCGCACTTTCTTGACTTTCTTGGTGGCTTTGCCTGCGAAGACGACGGCGATCTGCCAAAGGGCACACGCAGCCTGTTGCTGATCGGGCCGAAAGAGCCGGGCTTTTGGGCCCATCTTCACGTCCAACAAGAATGGGCCGGGCCCGACCCGATCGATCGGTGGTCGCGCCGGGTGATCGGGCAATTGGCCTGCGATTTGGGCGCAAAAGCGCTGTTTCCTTTTGGCGGGGCCCCCTTTTATCCATTTTACAAGTGGGCGCTGCGCACGGGTATGGTCTGGGAAAGCCCTATCAAGCTTTTGGTTCATGCGCGCCAAGGATTGATGGTCAGCTTTCGGGGCGCATTGGCATTGAAAGAGGTTATGGACCTGCCCTCACCCCTTCACAGCCCTTGTGACGGCTGCGCCAGCCCCTGTCTGACCGCGTGTCCCGTCGGTGCCGTGTCAACGGTGGCCTATGATCTGGCTGCCTGTCATGCCCATCTGGACCGGCCTGAAGGAACGGATTGCATGAATGGGGGATGCGTTGCGCGACGTGCTTGCCCGGTGTCGGCAACCTATGCAAGGATACCCGAACACTCCGCTTATCACATGCGGCAGTTCCATAGGGCAGGTTGAAACATGAAACGTCTGATCCTGACACGCCACGCAAAATCCAGCTGGGATGACCCAATGACGCCGGACCACGACCGCCCGCTGAACGAGCGTGGCAAGGCGGCCGCGGCAGACCTTGGGCAATGGCTTGCGTCACGCGGCTATGTGCCCGACAAGGTTCTATGCTCGGATGCGGTGCGCACGCGGGCCACTTATTCGGGAATTGCACCCGCACTTCCGGCAACCACCGTGCTTGAGTTGAAGCCGGCGCTTTACCACGCGGGACCTGATGTCATGCTGGCCGTTTTGCAAAACGCTAACGCCGACTGTGTCATGATGATTGGCCACAACCCCGGCATCGCCGAATTCGCAGAACGTTTGGTCGCCCACGCGCCCGCAAACCCCGAATTCGCCCGCTATCCAACCGGTGCCACGCTTGTGGCTGACTTCGTTATCGACTCTTGGGCAGACTTGGCCTGGGGGACCGGCGTGGTCGATGATTTCATGGTGCCGCGCGAAATGGTCATTTAGACCCCCAAAATGCAAAGGCCGGGAAGATTTCCCGGCCCTTCCTTTAGTGACCCAATATTTGCGACAGGAACAACTTCGTGCGATCTGATTGGGGATTGCTGAAGAATTCCTTCGGGGCGTTTTGTTCGACAATCTGACCCTGATCCATAAAAATCACCCGATTCGCCACAGCTTGGGCAAATCCCATCTCATGGGTCACGCAGACCATCGTCATACCGTCTTCCGCAAGCTGGATCATGGTGTCCAACACTTCCTTGATCATTTCCGGATCAAGTGCCGATGTCGGCTCGTCAAACAACATGATCCGCGGCTTCATGCACAACGACCGGGCAATGGCGACGCGCTGCTGCTGTCCGCCAGAAAGTTGACCGGGGTATTTGTACGCCTGCTCCGGGATCTTGACCTTTTGCAGGAAATACATCGCCGTTTCCTCGGCCTCTTTCTTGGGCACTTTGCGAACCCAGATCGGGGCGAGCGTTAAATTCTCAAGAATGGTCAAATGGGGGAACAAGTTGAAATGCTGAAACACCATTCCAACTTCAGAGCGGACCTTGTCGATGTTCTTCAAGTCAGAGGTCAGTTCCGTCCCGTCCACAACGATCTGCCCTTGCTGGTGTTCCTCAAGGCGGTTGACGCAGCGGATCAAGGTTGATTTGCCCGAACCCGACGGGCCGCAAATCACAATCCGCTCTCCGCGCATGACGGTCATATTGATGTCACGCAGAACATGGAACGTGCCGAACCATTTGTTCATGCTGCTGATCTGAATTGCGACCTCGTCCGAGACCGCCATTTTTTGGTTTGCTTCAGCCATGATGGGCCCCCTCTTAGCGGTGATCGGTCTTCAGCTTGCCTTCCAGATACATCGAGTACCGGGACATGCTGAAACAGACGATGAAGAATATTGCGCCGACAAAAATGTAAGGCTCCCAATAGATGCCCTTCCACGCCGTGTCTGCGCGGACAATTTTCGTGACCCCCTGCAAAGGATCCATCAGCCCGACAAGGGCGACAAGAGTCGTGTCCTTGAATAAACCGATAAAGCTGGAAACGATGCCAGGGATCGAGATTTTAAGGGCCTGCGGCATGATGATCAATCGCTGCGCCTGCCAATAGTCAAGGCCAAGCGCATCGGCCGCTTCATACTGCCCGCGCGGAAGGGCAGCCAAGCCCCCCCGGACGACTTCGGCGATATAGGCAGAGGCGAAAATGATCACAACAATGATCACCCGCAAGATAAGGTCAAAGTTCGTGCGCGGTGGCAGGAAGTACAAAAGCAGGAAATTCGCGCTGAACAAGACAGTGATCAACGGCACGCCCCGAAAGAATTCGATAAACCCGACAGACAGCGTTTTCACCAAGACCATGTCAGATTGACGTCCGAGTGCCAAAAGGATCCCAATAGGCAACGAGGCGGTGATCGCGGTAATCCCGATCACGAAGGCCAGAAGGAATCCGCCAAAATCGTCTGATCGCACATAAAGAAGTTCAATCGGTAGGGCGCTATGAAGTGCCGTTGTTACAGGTGTTTGCAAAAAACCCCACCAAAGCGCCGCGCCAAAAAGACCAATGACAGCGGCAATGACGACACCAAAAAAGCGCTGAGCGTAAACCCAGATGCCGTATCCAAGGGCTATTCCAGCCATCGTTCCAAGCGGCCCCCAGACTGACCCGCCCCAAAGCAGGTAAAAGGCCAAGGCCGGGAACAGCAGTGTGACCCAGACCAGCTTTTTGGGTGCCGCCCAGGCCAGCGCCGTAAGGCCCAGCATAATGGCGGTCGACGTCATCACGTGCCACCCGTCCGTTCCAATGCCCCACAGCGCCAAGACCAATCCGGCTGTCACGGCACCCACCATGATCGTATTGGGACGGCGCAGGCCGTAGTAAAGGACCGGCGCCAAGGACACGAGCATCAGGGCCATGGCTGTCACCGGGCGCCAGTATTCCTGCACAGGATATAGACCAAACAGGAACTGGTTCCAACGCACGCGCACCATCGCCCAACAGGCCCCGGTGGCGCCTTCGCCGGCCTGCGCGGTGACAATGTCGCGGCATTCGCGATAGCTTTCGGCATTCCAGACGGAATTCGACAGCCACGGCAGGAACCCCTTGATCAAATAGTACAGCGCAATCACAGCCAAGATCGTCAAAACAGTGTTCAGCGGCCCGGAAAACAGATTCTCGCGCAACCATTTGACGATGCCGCGTTCCGTCACAGGCGGCGCCTTTTGGTCAAGCATTTGAGTGCGGACAAAGGAGAGGTCGGTCATCTCAGCGCTCCTTCAGTTTGACAGAGCGGTTGTAGACGTTCATCACAGCCGAGATCATCAGGCTCAGCGATAGGTAGATCAGCATCATCAACAACATGCATTCCAGTTCGCGCCCGGTCTGGTTCAAGGTGATCCCGCCCAAGGTACCCTTCAGGTCAAGATAGCTGATCGCCATGCCCAAGGTCGTGTTTTTTGTTATGTTCAAGTACTGGCTGATCATCGGTGGCACGATGACCCGCAGCGCTTGCGGAAGAATAACCAGACTCATCGTTCGGCCCGGACGCAGACCAAGGGCAAAAGCCGCCTCCGACTGGCCCCGACTGATGGCCATGATCCCGGCTCGGACAGATTCTGCGATATAGGTTGCGGAATAGACCGTCAGGGCGATCACCAGCGCAGTAAAGCTGTGCGCGATGGCAATGCCGCCTTGAAAGTTGAAGCCCTTCAGCACGGGGAATTCAAAATGTAGACCCATAGCCAGCAGCAGTGCTGCGACCGGGACAAGAAGGATCAAGATCGACTGCCACCATGTTGTGGGTCGCTGACCCGTCGCCTCTTGAATCGCCTTGGCACGAGCGCGCAGCGCGCGGTTCGCCAAGACGGATCCTACAATGACGACGATCGTGGCCAGAACGGAAAAGTTGATCGGCACGCCAGCAACGTCAAACCCGCCCAAGGGCCGATCCAAAAGCGGGCCGGGGATGTTGGACCCGCGGTTGGTCACCGCCACAGAATCCCACATCCACATTGACGCTGCCGGTGCTTCGCCCGCAGCGACCATCTCATCGGTAACCTTGAATTCCTTTGGCCCCGGCCGGGTTTCGCCCAGTATGACGAAGGCAAGAATGATCCACAGCAGCAGCGGCACGTTACGGAATACTTCAATGTAAACGGTCATCAACCGCGCCACGAGCCAGTTCTTGGACAGGCGAAGGATCCCGACAATCACACCAAGTATAGTGGCAAACACGCAGCCAAAGAAGGCAACAACCAATGTATTCAAAAGACCAATGACCAACGCACGCCCATGCGTGCTGTCGTTGGTGTAGGGGATCAACTGTTGGTCAATGTCATACCCTGCGCGGTTGAAGAGAAAGCCAAAGTTAAAGTCCTTGTCTCTCGCCGCCAGATTTTGAACCGTGTTGTTCGCCAACCAGATCAATGCCGCGACAACAAGAAGCAACACGATCACCTGAATCGTATAGCTGCGGTACCGCGTGTCGTAAATAAGCTGGCTCAGCCGAAAGCTTTGTTTCGGCGCGTCAATAACAACCGTCATGGCTACCCCCTGTGCTGACCTAAGGACCACTCTGTGATGGCTTGAAATCTTGGGGTTCGTGCCCCGATGGTCAGTGCATTCTTGATACGAAACGGGCGCAGCATTGGCTGCGCCCGTGACGATGTCAGATCAACGGATCGGCGGAGCGTACTGCAGGCCACCCTGCGACCACAGCGCGTTCAAACCACGGGCCAGACCGATTGGGGTTGCGGTACCGATGTTTGCTTCAAAGATTTCGCCATAGTTGCCCACAGCTTTGATCGCGTTATAGGCCCAAGCATTGTCAACGCCCATCATTGCGCCCATCTCGCCTTCGGTTCCAAGCAGACGCTTGACTTCAGGATCGGTGGTCGACGCCATCACTTCGTCGATATTCGCTTTGGTGATGCCTTTTTCTTCAGCGATCAGCAGCGCGAAATAGGTCCAACGAACAACGTCGCCCCAGTTGTTGTCACCATGACGAACTACCGGGCCAAGCGGCTCTTTCGAGATGATTTCAGGAAGAATGACGTGGGCCGATGGGTCTGCCATCGCCGCGCGGTTCGAAGCCAGGCCAGAGGCGTCCGTTGTAAATGCGTCGCAAGCGCCCGATTCGTACTGGCGCTGTGCTTCGGCATCGTCAGCCACGGTCACAGGGGTGTAGCTGATGTTGTTCTGCTTGAAGAAGTCCGCCAAGTTCAGTTCGGTGGTGGTGCCGGTCTGAATGCACACGGTCGCGCCATCAAGCTCCTTAGCCGACGACACGCCGAGGTCTTTTTTCACCATAAAGCCTTGACCGTCGTAGTAGTTGACAGCGACGAAGTCGAACTTCAGGTCGTTGTCGCGCGAAAATGTCCAAGTCGAGTTGCGGACCAACAGGTCAACTTCGCCCGAGGCCAGAGCCGTGAAGCGCGTTTCGCCCGTGGTGGGAACAAACTTGACCTTCGATGCATCGCCAAGCACTGCAGCTGCAATTGCTTTGCACAGATCAACGTCAAAACCGGCATAGGCGCCGCTTGCATCCGGCGCGCCAAAGCCTGTGAGGCCATTGTTGGCGCCGCAGATCAGCTCGCCCCGTGCTTTGATGTCGTCAACCGTACCAGCGAAAGCTGCACCAGTCAGAACGGTCGTCGCGACGAGCGTGCTGAGGAAAACCGATTTTTTCATACTTACCTCTTCCTGTGTTCCGCCCTCTGTTGGGCGAGGATGAATGCCCTGCGTGGGTCGCAGATGCGTGAACGGGCGGCGACCAAGGCCACCAGTGTCAGACATCTTCTGGCAAAGCCCTTTGAAAGGTCAAGCGAAACCGCTCTTATCGGGTATGTTTGCGCTATCAGCTTGAAAAGATGAAAAATCAGTCAAACAATGCTGCAAAAATAGGCGTCTTGTTTGAAAGAATCTTATCCGTGATAACGGAAGAACTGCAATGCAGTCGATAGGTCAGCACGTTTGACAGATTCGACCACGGTCGCATCTTCGTCTTGGCCCCAAAGTTCGGCCTGCCAGGCTTCATCGATTCGGCTGAGCGCAAAGGCTTCGTCTGACGACAAGGTGCCTTTTGCCATCGCCAGTCCAAGGATCAAAGATCCTGTGATTGCAACCAGATCGTGCAGGGCCGCCAATAGAAACGGGCCATGATCGCCGGTGATTTCCCGCAGCCGACGAAGGCTTTGAGGATCCTGCTCGATTGGCGAAATCCCCTGCGTTACGCGCAACGGCGCGCCCAACACCTCTGCTGCCCAGGCCAAATGCGGATCCCACCCAGCGGCCTGCCGTGCAATCAGGGCCGCCGGGTCGGTGGCGCGGTAGCACAGCAGATCCGTCTCGCCATAGGCCGCGACGATATTAGCCACTTCGGCATGCTGAAGCGCGACCTTGTCGATGGCAGAGTTGGCATAGCGCGTCATTGGCATTGATCCGGGCTTGATCACCCCCTGCTGCGCATCCCACTCAGACGCGCAGGCCTGAGCAAGTGTCAGACTCGGCACAACAAATGCCGATTTGGCCGGTGTCTTCACCGCCCGCCCGTCAAGATGGATCGCATATCCAGCGTCACAAGGTACGACGTCAGTCTTCGTCCAAAAGCGTTTTGCTTTCCAAGAACTCACTTGAAAACCTCGAACGGATCGGCCGGCACATCCTTTTCTTTCCAGTCCAGTGCTTTCCATGTCCGCGCCATGTGGTCGGGCAAAGGGGCAGTAAACGTCAAGATTTCCTTGGTGATCGGGTGTTCGATCGTCAAGCTTCGAGCGTGCAGGTGCAACTTGCGCGAGATATCGCCACCCATCGACGCACCCCACCCATCCCCCGGATTATCGGTGCCCGACGGGCCATATTTGCTGTCACCAATGATCGGGTGCCCAAGTTCTGCCATATGGGCACGTAATTGGTGCGTGCGGCCTGTGATCGGCTCCAGCGCCATCCAGGACAGGCGTGCGCCCAGAAACCAAAGCGTGAAAAAATCTGTCTGCGCGCGCTTGGCATCGGGATGTTCAGACATCTTGGCCGGATGAATACAGACCATCGTTTCGCCTTCACCCCGCCCGCGCCCCGGCGCCTTTTCCAATCCGTACTTTATGGATCCCTTGCGCGGATTAGGAACACCGGCCACCACTGCCCAATAGATCTTGCGCGCTTCGCGGTGTCGCAACGCCTCTGACAAGGCACGGGCCACACGATCCGTCCGCGCCAACATCAACAATCCCGACGTGTCTTTGTCCAGACGGTGCACAAGTTTCGGCTTGTCCTTGTAGCCAAACTTCAAAGCATCCGCCAAAGCGTCCACATGGCGATCGCCCAAACCAGACCCACCCTGCGACGGCAGTCCCGGGGGCTTGTTCAGGACGATCATATGTTCGTCCTTCCACAAAACCGCATTCTGGATCATGCGGGCGTCTTCGATATTGACCTTGCCATTTTCGAGCACGACCGGCGCTTCTTTATCGGGCAAGGGGGGCACACGCACGATCATGCCGGGGGCAACGCGGTCTGACGCCTTGACTCGCGCAGAATCCACGCGGACCTGTCCCGTGCGGCACATCTTTTCGACTGCGCCTTGCGTGATATGGGGAAAACGCCGTTTGAACCACTTGTCCAACCGCTGTTCGCCTTCGTCCTCTGTGACGGTTACTAATTTTACGCCGCTCATCCGAGGGCTCCTTTGGCAATGGCCGCGCCAAGGGCAACGGCAAGAAGGGAAAGGCCGACCGAAGCCACAACATACATCGCCGCTTGTATCCCTTGGCCCGATTGCCAAAGCTTAAGCGCATCAAGCGAGAATGCAGAAAAGGTTGTAAACCCGCCCAACACTCCGGCCATCAACAGCGGGGACAGGCTGCTGCGAGTGGTCAGGCCCACAAACAAAAAGCCCATGACAAAACTTCCCACGACATTCACCCCAAGCGTGGCAAGGGGGGCGCCGACTGATGACACAGTGACGAACCGCAGAACAGAGCCGATGGCTCCGCCAAGGGCAACTTGGGCAATGGTTGAAAACATCAGGTTTCCTTGGGGCGGGCGAAGGGATTTGTCAACCTTTGGGTCGTTTTGGCCCCCACTCTGCGACTATTGCGGCAATACCACCTTTCGCAGGCGTCACTCCGCCTGTCGTTTCAGGCGAAGTTTTGAAAAGTAGTCGATGCGTTTTCTCAACTCACGCTCAAAACCGCGTTCGGGCGGCACATAATAGACCGGCCTTTTCATCCCCTCGGGGAAATAGTTTTGGCCTGAAAAGCTGTCTTCGGCATCGTGATCATAGGCATAGCCCGCACCATAGCCGATTTCCTTCATCAACCGGGTTGGGGCATTGCGAATATGCAGCGGTGGTGGATGGCTGCCTGTCTCACGCGCAGCGGCCAGGGCCGCCTTGTAGGCCGTGTAGACGGCGTTCGATTTCGGCGCGAGCGCGAGGTAGACCACCGCCTGCGCCAACGCAAGCTCTCCCTCGGGACTGCCCAGCCGTTCATAAGTCTGCCAACTTTCAAGGCAAACTTGTTGGGCCTGTGGGTCGGCCAGTCCGATATCCTCGACCGCCATTCGGGTGATGCGGCGCGCCAGAAACCTCGGGTCTTCTCCGCCTTCCAGCATCCGCGCGAACCAGTAAAGCGCCGCATCCGGATCCGATCCCCGCACGGATTTATGAAGCGCCGATATCAAATTATAATGTTCTTCACCGGATTTGTCATACTTGGCAGCACGGCGCATCAGCCGCGCCGACAGTTGATCTCGGTCCAACGGCTTGTCGACGCGCCAGGCCGAAACCTGCTCGATCAAATTCAAAAGGGCGCGGCCGTCACCGTCCGCCATCTCCATCAAGGTTTCGCGCGCCTCTCCGTTCAAGGGCAAGGGGCGGCCCAAATCCTGTTCGGCGCGCTGTGTCATACGCTCTAAATCCGACAAGGTCAGCCGATCCAGAACAATCACCTGAGAGCGAGACAGCAATGCCGCGTTCAGCTCAAAGCTTGGATTCTCGGTTGTGGCCCCGACCAACAAGATTGTCCCGTCCTCCATAAAGGGCAAAAAACCGTCCTGCTGTGCCTTGTTGAACCGGTGGATTTCGTCAACGAACAGAAGCGTTCCCTGACCGTTATGGTGCCGAATCTTCGCGCTTTCAAAAATCTTCCTCAGATCAGGAACGCCCGTAAAGATGGCCGAAATCTGCACAAAGGCCAGATTGCTTTGGTCCGCCAGCAGACGGGCAATGGTCGTTTTCCCAACCCCCGGCGGCCCCCACAAGATCAACGACGACAATGAGTGGGAGGCCAGCATAGCGCCAAGCGGACCTTCGGCGGACAGGACTTTGTCTTGTCCGATCACCTGATCCAAGGCCGTTGGCCGCAAGCGGTCGGCCAAGGGTCGCAGGCCCTGGGCGGGCGGGTTGGCAGAAGGCGTATCGAACAAGTCGGTCATTCGGCCATGCTACGCTAGCCTTGGGCAAAGAAAAAGGGCCGCACCATTGGTGCGGCCCCGGCCCTGATCGTGTGAGCGGGCTTTATTCGTCGGCAACTTCAAATGCTGCCGTGCGTGCATGGTCAGCCGCACCTTTTGCATTCGGATCCCGGTCAACAAATTCGATGATTGCCATCGGCGCCATGTCACCATAGCGGAAACCGGCCTTCAGTACCCGAACGTAACCGCCCTGACGGGTCTGATACCGCGGACCAAGGATGGCGAACAGACGCTCGACATACTGATCTTGCTTCAATTGCGATGCGGCCTGACGGCGCGCATGCAGATCGCCGCGCTTTGCCAAGGTGATCAGCTTTTCGATGATCGGGCGCAGTTCCTTGGCCTTGGGCAGCGTGGTTTTGATTTGTTCGTGTTCAATGAGAGAGCCGGCCATATTCGAGAACATCGCTTTGCGGTGTTCATGGGTCCGGTTCAGCTTGCGATAGCCGTGTGAGTGACGCATGGAATTTTCCTCTTCGCGTATTTTACTTTGTCCGGCAGGGCCTACGATTGGTCCCACTCACCTTGGGGCTTTTGCCCTGATCGACATTCTTGTGAACCTCGATCGCATTCCCCGGCATCCCGGGCATTTTCCGGGGGGTGCGAACACCCCCCTTGGTAACTTTAGAACTGATCCTCAAAGCGCTTGGCCAGATCTTCGATATTCTCTGGCGGCCAATCTTCGACTTCCATACCCAGATGCAGCCCCATACCCGAAAGTACTTCCTTGATTTCATTCAAGGATTTGCGTCCAAAGTTCGGCGTCCGCAGCATTTCGGCTTCGGTTTTCTGAATCAGATCACCGATGTAAACGATGTTATCGTTCTTCAGGCAGTTTGCAGAACGAACCGAAAGCTCCAGCTCATCGACTTTCTTCAGCAGCAGCGGATTGAATTCCAACCCTGCATCCACTTCGCCGGCTTTCGCAGATTCCGGTTCATCGAAGTTCACGAAGATGGCCAGTTGGTCTTGCAAGATACGTGCGGCGTAAGCCACCGCGTCATCCGGCGTCAGCGACCCATCGGTTTCAACCTTCATCGTCAGCTTGTCATAGTCCAGCACCTGGCCCTCGCGGGTCGGGGTGACTTCGTAAGACACTTTCTTGACCGGCGAATAGATGGCGTCGATCGGCATCAGCCCGATTGGCGCATCTTCCGGACGGTTCTTGTCGGCAGAAACATAGCCTTTTCCGGTGTTTACCGTCAGTTCCATGAACACATCTGCGCCATCATCAAGATGGCAGATCACGTGATCACGGTTCAAAATCTCAATGCCATGCGATTCAGAAATATCGCCGGCGGTTACAACGCCCGGTCCCTTGGCAGAGATCGAGACGCGCTTTGGCCCCTCGATATCCATCTTGAGCCGCACGCCCTTCAGGTTCAAAACGATGTCCGTCACGTCTTCACGCACACCGGCCACCGAGGAAAACTCGTGCAGAACGTTGTCGATCTGAACAGAGGTGATTGCCGCGCCCTGAAGCGACGACATCAAGACGCGACGCAGCGCGTTGCCCAGCGTCAAGCCAAATCCGCGCTCCAGCGGTTCGGCGATCAGCGTTGCGGTGCGGCTAGGATCAGATCCTGCCTTCACAACCAGCTGCGCCGGACGGATGAGTTCTTTCCAGTTCTTATGGATCATGCTGTCGCCTCCATTCTTGTCGCCTGCCCATGTTCCGTAAAGCAGGAGACGCCCGAGGGTCTGAATATCGAAATCGGACCGAACGAAATCGCCCGGCCCGACCAAATGATAGAAATCTTAAACGCGGCGGCGCTTTGGCGGGCGGCAACCGTTGTGCGCCAGCGGCGTGACATCGCGGATCGACGTGATGTTCAAACCTGCAGCAGCCAAGGCGCGCAAAGCCGATTCGCGGCCCGAACCCGGACCTTGCACTTCAACCTCAACGGTTTTCATGCCATGTTCCTGCGCCTTGCGGGCTGCATCTTCTGCGGCCATCTGCGCGGCGTAAGGCGTCGACTTGCGCGAGCCTTTGAAGCCCATCGTGCCCGAAGAGGACCACGAAATTGCATTGCCCTGAACGTCAGAGATCAGGATCTTAGTGTTGTTGAACGAAGAATTGACGTGAACAACACCAGCGGCGATGTTCTTGCGTTCTTTTTTCTTCGTGCGGGATGTTTTGGTATCGCGTGCCATAGGTCAGCTCTCCCCTTACTTCTTCTTGCCAGCGATGGCTTTTGCGGGGCCCTTGCGGGTACGAGCGTTCGTATGTGTGCGCTGACCGCGGACGGGCAGACCCTTACGGTGACGCAAGCCACGATAGCAGCCAAGGTCCATCAGACGCTTGATGTTCATCGTGACTTCGCGGCGAAGATCGCCTTCCACGGTGAAATTCGCGTCGATGTATTCCCGCATGGCCAGCACTTCGGCATCCGACAACTGATTGACCCGGCGTGCGGCATCAATGTTCAGCGCGGTACAGATCTGTGCCGCGTTAGCGGCGCCAATCCCAGCGATGTACTGAAGAGAAATGATAACCCGTTTCTGCGTCGGGATGTTAACGCCAGCAATACGTGCCAAACGTGTCTTCCTTTTCGTTGCGGTTCCGTCGTTCCAGAACCTTTTTTCACAACTGCCCGAACCCACGGGTCCGAACGCTCAATCTTCCCAAATATGGGAAACCCGCAGACGGAGATTCCGCTTCGGGAAGCCGTCCTTTAGGGGCTTTCATGCAGGGCGTCAAGGCCGCCGCAGGATTTTTATGCCTTGTCAAGAACTTTGGAAATGGAAGACGCAACAACATCCATCTCGGCCAGACCGTCGACCGAAGTCAGCTGTCCCTTGGCATAGTAATAGCCGATCAAGGGCGATGTCTTCTTGTAGTATTCCATCAGGCGCGTCTTCAAGGCGCTCTCGTTGTCATCCGCTCTGCGCTTCATGTCATGGCCGCCGCAGGCATCACATGTCCCGTCCACCTTCGGCGGCCGGGTTTGATCATGATAGACTTCACCGCATGTGCCGCAGGTAAAACGCCCCGTGATGCGCGCGACCAAGGCTGCGTCGTCAACCTGCATCTCGATCACGGCACTCAGGTTCTGCCCCGATGTCGCAAGCAATTTGCCCAAGGCATCCGCCTGTTTCAGCGTGCGCGGAAACCCGTCAAATATGAAGCCGCCCCCTGCCCCTTGGGACAATTTTTCGGCAATCAATCCAATCACGATTTCATCGGTCACCAACTCGCCGCGCGCCATCACATCCGACACGCGCTTGCCCATCTCGGTTCCGCTGGTCTTGGCCTCACGCAGCATATCTCCCGTCGAAAGCTGCACCATGGCCCGTTCGTCCACAAGCCGTTTGGCTTGTGTCCCTTTGCCAGCGCCGGGCGGCCCAAGAAGGATGATATTCGGCATCAGTGACAGACCCTTTCTTAGCGGCGCGCTGGAGGCTTGTTGACAGTCGTCGCGGTGCGCTTACGGCCGCGCAGTTGAGATTTTTCAATCAAACCTTCGTATTGGTGGGCCAAAAGATGCGACTGCAGCTGGTTGATCGAATCCATCGTGACCGAAACTACGATCAGAACCGAGGTTCCGCCAAAATAGAACGGAATTCCCGCCCAATTCCGCATGATTTCCGGCAAGAAACAAATGGCCGCCAAATAGGCCGACCCAAGCACCAAGATACGGGTCACGACGTAATCAAGATACTCTTCGGTCTTCTTGCCTGGCCGGATACCCGGAATGAACCCATTCTGATTCTTCAGATTTTCAGAAACTTCATCTGTTTTGAACGCAACGTTTTGCGTGTAGAAATAGGTAAAGAACACAATCATCGCCACGTAGAACAGCAGATAAAGCGGCTGTCCCGGGCCAAAGTACGCCAGAACTGTCGACATGATCGGCCCCGTTCCAGCGCCAGAGAAAGTCGACACCGTGACCGGCAGCAAAAGCAACGACGAGGCAAAGATAGCGGGAATAACACCGGCCGGGTTTACCTTGATCGGCAAATGACTGGAGCCACCATCATACACCTTCATTCCCACCTGACGGCGGGGATATTGGATGTGAATCTTCCGCAGCGCCCGCTCCATGAAGACCACGGCCGCGATGACCGCCACGATCATCACGATGACGCCGATGATGACCGGCGTTGAAATGGCACCAGAACGTCCCTGGCTAAAGAATTGCGCCAAGGCCGCCGGGATTTCTGCCACGATACCAACGAAAATGATCAAAGAGGTTCCGTTACCGAACCCGCGGCTTGTGATCTGCTCTCCCAGCCACATCAGGAACATGGTGCCCCCGACGATGGTAATGACGCAAGACAGCATAAAGAACATGCCCGGATCATGGGCAAGCCCACCTGACTGGATAGACGCCGCAATGCCCCACCCTTGAAAGGTCGCCAAAAAGACGGTCGCATAGCGGGTGTATTGATTGATCTTCTTTCGGCCTTGATCGCCCTCTTTCTTCAACTGTTCCAGCGCGGGAACCATCGAAGACAGCAACTGAACGATGATCGACGCCGAAATGTACGGCATGATTCCAAGTGCGAAGATTCCCATTCGCTTTATGGCACCTCCGGTAAACACCGAAAGCATCCCGCCGATCCCTGTTCCCGCGGAATCCATGAATTCAGCCAGCTTGACAGCATCAATCCCGGGAACGGGCACGTAGGTGCCCAACCGGAAAATGATCAATAAACCGATCGTGTAAAATATCCGTTGACGAAGGTCAGTTGCCTTGGACAGCGCACCCCAGGAGAGGTTTGCGGCCATTTGCTCTGCAGCAGATGCCATTTCCAGTCTCTTTCATGGACGACGCCGCCGAACCGTTTTCCGGTTGGCGGCGCGGGAAAACTTCGTACAAGGATGTAAGCGGTCTTACGGCCGCTCACAACCCAAGATTCCGTTTGTTTGCGTTATTCAGCGGCCGCATCGGCCTTTGCAGGACGCGAAACGGTGATGGAACCACCCGCAGCTTCAATCGCAGCGATCGCCGAAGCAGATGCGCCCGTTACGGCCAGCTTGATCGCGGTCTTGATGTCACCTTTTGCAAGGATCCGGATGCCATCACGGGGATTCGACGTCAGACCAGCAGCGATCAACGCCTCTTCGGTGATGACGACGGACACATCCAGCTTGCCGGCGGCAATGAACTTTTCGATCAGCCCAAGATTGACGACCGAAAAATGCAATTGGTTCGGCTTGTTGAACCCGCGCTTTGGCAAACGACGATAGAGCGGCATCTGGCCACCCTCGTATCCGCCCAAGGCCACGCCCGAACGTGACGACTGACCCTTGATACCACGGCCAGCGGTCTTGCCCTTGCCCGAACCCGGGCCGCGCGCCACACGCTTTTGCTTTTTGGTGGCGCCGGGGTTGTCGTGAAGCTCATTCAATTTCATGTCGCATACTCCTATGCCGGAACTGCGCCCGCTGCGACGGCGGGGCAAACGCGGCGAATGTTGATTCTCATGACCAAGAAAGGTCATCGGGGGCGTATAGTGGCACGCCCCCGTCAGATCAAGTCGCTTTATCGTCGGCCCGAACTCTCGCAGGCCCCGATAAGCCCGGCGTTAAGCGCCGTGCGGCCAGGTGAACTCTGGGCGCAGCCCGTCAAAGACTGGGCGTCCATCGGCAGGCTTTGCATAGCCCTTCGTCTCGTCCCAAAAGGCGTGGTAGGTCGCCTTGGGGAAGGCCGCGTCATCATAACCCATCACATTCGGCACGGCGACGCGAATACGCTTTTGCTTGTCGTCCAGCATCAAAACGGCGCCGCAATCGGTACACAGACATATTTCCAGTGGACCGTTTGGGTTGTTGGCATTGAACGGCACGCGCTTCATCTTTTCTGGATGGTCAGCCTTGACGTCGCCATAGTTGAAAAACGCAACATGTGTGGTGTGTTGGCCCGTCACCGCCTTGCAGACATTGCAGTGGCATTCATGATTATCGATAGGTTCAGCTGATGCGGTCACATGAACATGCGCACATCCGCCGGCGTAATTTCCAGCCATAATACTCTCCCTGAAATTCGCCTTCCTCCTCCGGAAGGCTCAACCGTCATCGTAGCACGGGTTTGAAATCTGAGAAGTCCGAAGTTTGTTCAGGCGCAAATGCAAAACGCCCAACCTCTCGGTCGGGCGTTTCATGTGGTGTCAACAGCGGCAAGTGCGCCGCGTCAAACCTTAGCCGCGCTCTTCGATGATTTCCACCAGATGCGAGATCTTGTTCACCATACCGCGCACGGAAGGTGTATCTTCCAATTCACGGGTGCGGCGCATCTTGTTCAGGCCAAGGCCCTTCAAGGTGGCCGTTTGCTTTGCCGGGCGGCGCGCGGCAGAAGCCACCTGCTGCACGACGATTGTTTTCTTTGTGGCCACAACTTCAGCTTTTTTCGCCATAATCAAGCCTCCACTGTTTCTGCTTCAGGCTTCTTCAGGATTTCAGCCACCTTCTTGCCACGGCGCGCAGCAACTTGACGAGGGGAAAATTCCTGCTTCAGACCGTCGATCGTGGCGCGGATCATGTTGTAGGGGTTCTGCGAGCCAATCGACTTGGCAACAACATCCTGCAGACCCAACATCTCGAAAACGGCGCGCATTGGGCCGCCTGCGATGATGCCAGTACCGGCAACTGCCGCACGCATCACAACTTTACCGGCGCCGTGGCGGCCTTCCATGTCATGGTGCAAAGTCCGTGCATCCTTCAGCGGCACGCGAATAAGCTGGCGCTTGGCCTGCTCTGTCGCCTTGCGGATCGCCTCAGGAACTTCTTTTGCTTTACCCTTGCCGAAGCCTACACGACCACGCTGGTCGCCAACCACAACGAGAGCTGCAAAGCCAAAGCGCTTTCCGCCTTTGACGGTTTTCGAAACGCGGTTGATTGCGACCAGACGGTCTGCAAATTCCGGTGTCTCTTCGGGGCGATTGTCGCGGCGGTCATTGCCTCCACGATTTTCCCGACGGTTTTCACGTTCTGCCATAAGGCAATCCTTCTTAGGTGGCGCAGCTTGCGCCGGTGTTGGCCAATCCTGGTGGGCGCAGAAGAACTGCAAAACCCCCGGATCATCGGGGCGGCGCACCCAAAGGTGGAAACACCGCCCGCTTTAAATCAGAACTTCAGTCCGCCTTCACGGGCAGCATCGGCCAAAGCCTTGATCTTGCCGTGAAAAAGGAAACCGCCGCGATCGAAGTAGCATTCTTCGAAACCAGCACTTTTTGCCCGCTCAGCAATGGCAGCGCCAATCTTTGCCGCCGCTTCGACGTTGTTCTTGCCCACAACGCCGAGAGCTTTCTCGAGCGAGGAGGCCGCCGCAACAGTCACGCCTTTGACGTCGTCGATCAATTGGACCGAGATGTTCTTGGACGAGCGGTGGACCGACAGACGCAAACGCCCATGGGACGTTGCCTTGATTTTGTTCCGGACGCGCAGGCGGCGCTTGAGGAACAGATCTCTCTTTGTGTTCGCCATGATTGCGCCCCTTACTTCTTCTTGCCTTCCTTGCGGAAGACGAACTCGCCCTTGTAGCGGATGCCTTTGCCCTTGTAGGGCTCTGGCTTTTTCCACTCGCGGATGTTCGCAGCGACTTGGCCAACTTTCTGTTGGTCAATGCCTTCCACAATGATTTCAGTTTGCTTCGGTGCTGTAACGGTCACGCCTTCTGGCGCTACGAAGTTGACTTCATGGCTATAGCCCAAAGACAACTTCAACACGTTTCCAGCAATCGCAGCACGATAGCCAACGCCCTGAATTTCCATTTCCTTTTTGAAGCCAACGGTAACACCGGTGACAAGGTTCTGGATCATGGAGCGCGACATGCCCCACTGCTGACGAGCCCGCTTGGAGGAACCCCGTGGGGTTACTTTCACGGTCTCTGCTTCGATCGTCAGTGTGACGTCATCGCCAGCAGTAAAGCTGCGGGTGCCTTTCGGCCCCTTGACTTCGATGGTTTGGCCCGAGATCGAGGCGCTGACGCCTTTCACCAAAGCGACGGGTTTTTTGCCAATACGAGACATCAGACCCCCCTTAGAATACGGTGCAAAGCACTTCGCCGCCAACATTGGCCGCGCGTGCATTTGCATCCGACATAACGCCTTTTGGCGTCGAAACGATAGACACACCCAGGCCATTGCGGACCGTAGGAATATCCTTGACGCCCATGTACACCCGACGGCCCGGCTTCGACACGCGCTTGATTTCGCGGATCACGGGGATTCCTTCGTAGTACTTCAGGCTGATCTCAAACTCGCCCTGACCATTGGTCGTGGGCTTCTTTTCATAGCCGCGAATATAGCCTTCTGACATCAGCACGTCCAAAACACGGGCGCGCAAGGTCGAAGCAGGCGTCATCACAGTCGATTTGCCGCGCATCTGGCTGTTCCGGATGCGTGTCAGCATATCGCCGATCGGATCGTTCATCATCATTGCTCGATCTCCTTACCAGCTCGACTTCACCATGCCGGGAATCTGACCGAAAGAGGCCAGTTCGCGCAGCATGATCCGCGAGAGTTTGAGCTTGCGATAGAACGCATGCGGGCGGCCCGTCAGTTGGCAGCGATTGTGCAGCCGCGTGGCGGAAGAGTTGCGGGGCAGTGCAGCCAATTTCTGGGTCGCTTTGAAGCGATCCTCGATCGGCTTGGTTTGATCGGCGACGACCGCTTTCAGCGTGGCGCGCTTGGCAGCATATTGCTTCACCAGCTTTGCCCGCTTCACTTCGCGGTTCACCATGGATTTTTTTGCCATATCTGTGGTTCCTCGCGATTACGACGTAAAGGGCATGTTGAAATGCTTCAACAGCGCCTTGGCTTCTGCGTCGTTCTTGGCCGTTGTGCAGATGATGATGTCCATACCCAGAACTTCGTCGACTTTGTCGAAGTTGATTTCCGGGAAGACGATGTGTTCCTTCAGGCCCATGGCATAGTTGCCATTTCCATCAAAGGACGAGCCTTTCACGCCGCGGAAGTCGCGGACGCGGGGCAATGCCACGTTGATCAGGCGGTCAAGGAATTCATACATCCGGTCGCCACGCAAGGTTACTTTGCAGCCCAGCGGCATCAGTTCGCGCACACGAAAGCCGGCGATCGACTTTTTGGCATGCGTGATCACTGCCTTTTGGCCCGCGATCTGGCTTAGTTCTTCAGCAGCCTGTTTCACCTTTTTGGTGTCTTTGACGGCTTCGCCGACACCCATGTTCAGAACAATCTTGTCCAAACGGGGAATCTGCATCACGTTCTTGTATTCGAACTCGGTCTTCATCGCACCGCGGATCTGCGACTGATAGACAGCCTTCAGACGCGGAGAATAGCTGGCCTGGTCAAGCATCAGATCGCCTCCCCGGTTGTTTTTGCGAAGCGGACCTTCTTGTCGCCGTCCATACGGAAGCCGACACGCGTTGCTTTTCCGTTTGCATCGATCAGCGCGAGGTTTGACAGGTCAATCGGCATTGCCTTGGCAATGCGGCCGCCCTGCGACGCTGCAGATTGCTTGGTGTGGCGGATGGCCATGTTCACGCCATCCACGACAGCTTTGCCAGCGGTCGGGGAAACGGACGAAATTTCGCCCTCTTTGCCCTTGTCCTTGCCAGCAAGCACGATGACCTTGTCACCTTTGCGGAGTTTAGCAGCCATTACAGCACCTCCGGCGCAAGCGAGATGATCTTCATGAAGTTCTTTGCGCGCAACTCACGCACAACCGGCCCGAAGATACGCGTGCCGACCGGTTCACCCTGATTGTTCAGGATGACGGCTGCATTGCGGTCAAAACGGATGGCTGTACCGTCTTCACGACGAACTTCCTTCGCGGTGCGAACAACAACGGCCTTGCGGACGTCACCCTTCTTCACGCGGCCTTTAGGAATGGCTTCTTTTACCGACACCACGATGATGTCGCCAACCGAAGCATAACGGCGATGCGAACCGCCAAGAACCTTGATGCACTGAACTCGGCGAGCGCCTGAGTTGTCAGCTACATCCAGATTCGTCTGCATCTGGATCATTTGGTTTCTCCGACCTTTGAGCTCTCAGCTCAGGGTTTCGTTCAACGGGACGGGATGAACGGGCATTACGCCCCTACAACGACCGTCCAGCGTTTCGTCTTCGAAATCGGCGCGCACTCTTCAATACGAACAGTTTGGCCAACCTTGAATGTGTTATGCTCGTCGTGCGCCCGGTACTTCTTGGACTTACGAACGGTCTTTTGCAAAAGCGGGTGCTTGAAGCGACGCTCGACCAGAACCGTGATGGTCTGCTCGTTCTTGTCGGAGGTCACAACACCCTGAAGAATACGTTTCGGCATGGCGGTTCCCTCTTATTTCGCGGCTTCAGTGGCTTTTTGAACAAGCACTGTCTTGATGCGGGCGACGTCCTTGCGAACGGCGCGCATCCGAGAGGTGTTCTCAAGCTGATTTGTCGCTTGTTGGAAGCGCAGGTTAAACGCCTCTTTCTTCAGTGCCACGAGGCTATCCCGCAGCTGGTCGGGCGTTTGCCCCAGCAGTTCTTTGGCGTTCATGCGCCATCTCCTTTTCAATCACCAGAGCGCCCTTGCGTCTTTGCAAGGTTACGCTGAACCCGGTGGATCAATGATATCCATGCGATTCGCGGCAAGCCGCAATCGCTGGATGGGTCCCACTACAGGGCAGGGGGCGGGCTGGCAAGGACTATTTGCCCCCCTTAAGCCCAACCAAAGTTGAAGCTGACAGATATACGGTCATCCTCTGCCATGTTCATCGGCACCTCATGGCGCAGCCAGCTTTCCCACAAAAGAACCTCGCCAACGACCGGTTTGATATAGACAAACCGCTGAAGCTCTTGTGGGGCATCCTTCTGCGTCAGCGGCGCGGTCATCATCATCGGCAGGCGGGGGTCTTCCAACTTCAGCGCCGACGCCCCTTCGGGCATGGCGACATAGGTGGTGCCGGAAATCACAGAATGGGGGTGGATGTGGCTGGCGTGCATGCCGCCCTGCGGCAGGATGTTGATCCAGAAACTGTCGCATTTCAGCTTCTTGCCCTGCAGATCAAACCCCAGATCCTTCACAAAGGCCGCGACATGCTTGTCCAATGCCTTTTCCAGATCCGCAAAAATCGGCGACCGCCACGGCAGATCGTTCAACGAGGCATAAGAGGTGTACCCAGGGTACCCCTGTTCTTCACACCAGATCTGTCCTGCCTCGTCATCTTCGGCGATTCCAAGACAGGCGTCCTCAAGTTCCGAATAATCCACCTTCTTCTTGGCAAGATCATTCAGATTGGCCCGGTAAAGCTTTGTTACGAAAAGCGAAGAGATTTCGGTCATGGCTGGATCCCGATTTGAAAAGGCCCCCGCCGTTTCCGGCAGGGGCCAACTTGGATTGGCAAGCGTTCGTCACGCAGCGGGATTACCAGTCTTCCTTGGCCACGACACGCGTCGTGACTGGCAGTTTCATGGCGCCCAGACGCAGTGCTTCACGCGCGATTTCTTCGGACACGCCGTCGATTTCGAACATGATGCGACCAGGCTGGACTTTGGCAGCCCAATAGTCCGTTCCGCCCTTACCTTTACCCATACGAACTTCAATCGGCTTGGCCGACACCGGAACGTCTGGGAATATACGGATCCAGACCCGGCCCTGACGCTTCATGCAGCGGGTGATCGCACGGCGAGCCGCCTCGATCTGACGCGCGGTCACACGCTCCGGTTCGGTCGCCTTCAATGCGAAGGATCCGAAATTCAACAGGAAACCGCCTTTTGCTTCGCCGTGGATACGGCCCTTGTGCATCTTGCGGAATTTTGTGCGCTTTGGTTGCAACATATCTGGGGCTCCTTACGCGCGTTCACGGTCGCGGCGCGGCTGGCGTGGCGCGGGGCCATCAGCAGCTTCTGCCAAACGACGGTCATGGGCCTGTGGATCATGTTCCAGGATTTCTCCTTTGAAGATCCAGACCTTCACACCAATGATCCCATAGGGAGTCATGGCTTCGGACAGGGCATAGTCGATATCCGCACGCAGGGTATGCAGCGGAACGCGGCCTTCACGGTACCATTCGGTACGGGCAATCTCGGCACCGCCAAGACGACCAGCAACGTTCACACGGATCCCCAAGGCACCCATCCGCATCGCATTCTGCACGCCGCGCTTCATGGCGCGGCGGAAGGAAACCCGGCGCTCCATCTGCTGGGCGATTGATTCTGCCACCAATTGGGCATCGATTTCGGGCTTGCGCACTTCGACGATGTTCAGGTGCAGTTCAGACTTGGTGAACACCGTCAACTTCTTGCGAAGTGTTTCGATGTCAGCACCCTTTTTGCCGATGATGACACCCGGGCGCGCCGTGTGAATCGTCACGCGGCACTTTTTGTGAGGACGCTCAATGATGACACGGCTGACGCCGGCCTGCTTGCAATCTTCATGAATGAACTCGCGCATGCGCAAGTCTTCCAGAAGAAGATTGCCATAGTCTTTCGACTCGGCAAACCAACGGCTGTCCCAAGTACGGTTGATCTGCAACCGGAACCCGATGGGGTTAACCTTCTGACCCATTATGCAGACTCCCCGACTTGACGCACCTTGATGGTGATTTCGCTGAACGGCTTCATGATCTTGCCGAACCGGCCCCGAGCGCGCGGACGGCCACGCTTCATCACCAGGTTCTTGCCAACCCACGCTTCGGCGACGACAAGGCTGTCAACGTCAAGACCGTGGTTGTTTTCAGCGTTTGCAATGGCGGACTGCAGAACCTTCTTCACTTCACCCGCGATACGGCGCTTGGAGAAGGTCAGATCGGCCAAAGCCTTGTCCACTTTCTTGCCGCGGATCAGACCCGCAACAAGATTCAATTTCTGAGGCGAGGTCCGAAGCATACGCGCCACGGCCATCGCTTCGTTGTCGGCTACCCGACGCGGATTCTTTTCGGTTCCCATGGCTTATTTCCGTTTCGCTTTTTTGTCGGCTGCGTGACCGTAGTAGGTCCGCGTCGGCGAATATTCACCGAACTTCTGGCCGATCATTTCTTCGGACACTGCAACCGGGATGTGCTTTTTGCCGTTGTACACGCCAAAAGTCAGACCAACGAATTGCGGCAGGATGGTGGAACGACGCGACCAGATCTTGATCACTTCGTTCTTGCCCGATGCGCGCGATGCCTCTGCCTTTTTCAGCAAATAGCCATCGACGAATGGGCCTTTCCAGATAGAACGTGCCATGGATTAGCGCCCTTTCTTCGAATGACGCGAGCGGACAATGTACTGGTCCGTCTTCTTGTTCGACCGGGTCTTGTTGCCCTTGGTCCCTTTGCCCCACGGCGTAACCGGGTGCCGGCCGCCCGAGGTACGGCCTTCGCCGCCGCCATGCGGGTGATCGATCGGGTTCATTGCAACACCGCGGACGGTGGGGCGGATGCCCATGTGACGACGACGGCCAGCCTTGCCGAGGTTTTGGTTCGAGTTGTCGGGGTTCGACACGGCACCGATGGTGGCCATGCATTCCTGACGCACCATGCGCAATTCGCCTGACGACAGGCGGATCTGTGCATAAGATCCATCACGGCCAACAAACTGTGCGTAGGTGCCTGCAGCGCGGGCCAATTGGCCGCCCTTGCCGGGCTTCAACTCGACGTTATGAACGATCGTACCGATCGGCATACCGGAAAACGGCATCGCGTTTCCGGGCTTCACGTCCGTCTTGGCGCCCGCAACGACCGAGTCACCAATCGCAAGACGCTGCGGTGCCAGGATGTAAGCAAGCTCACCATCTTCATATTTCACAAGGGCGATGAAGGCGGTACGGTTCGGATCATATTCAATCCGTTCAACGACCGCAGCCATGTCCCACTTACGACGTTTGAAATCCACAATTCGGTACAGACGCTTTGCGCCGCCGCCCTTGTGCCACATCGTGATACGTCCGGTGTTGTTCCGGCCACCGGTACCAATCAAGCCCTCAGTAAGGGCTTTGACCGGACGGCCTTTCCACAGCTCCGAACGGTCGATCAGAACCAACCCACGTTGGCCTGGCGTCGTCGGTTTGTACGACTTAAGTGCCATGTTCTCTGTCTTCCGTCAGCTATTGGGTCAGTTGACCCAGGTTATAGGGCTCCGAAGATCCCCGGCGTAAGGGTTTCAGCGGGCAATTTCTTGCGTCGCTTACATCCCGATTCTTCAAAAAATCCACGGCCCCGGAAAGCCGGGGCCGTGGGATTCGCGGCTTAGTATCAGAGGCCGGTGGACACGTCGATAGTGTTCCCAGCTTCCAGCGTGACATAGGCCTTTTTCTTGTCACTCCGCTCACCCTGACGGCCGCGGAACTTCTTGGATTTGCCCTTGGTGATGGTCGTGTTGACTGCCTTCACCTTGACACCAAAGACGGCCTCAACGGCCTCTTTGATCATTGGCTTTGTCGCGTCCATCGACACCTGAAAAACCACCGCACCAGCTTCAGAGGCCATGGTGGCCTTTTCCGTGATGATCGGCTTTTTGATCAGGTCGTAGTGTTCGGGTTTCGCGCTCATTTCAGACGAGCCTCCAAAGCTTCGACACCTGCTTTGGTGATCACCAAGGTGTCACGCTTCAGAATGTCATACACGTTTGCACCCATGGTCGGCAGCACGTCGATGCCTTCGATATTGCGGGCAGCCAATGCGAAATTCGCGTCAACCGTTCCATCGATGATCAGCACGCGCTTCCAGCCACGTTCCTGCAAGGTCTTCGCCAGCAGACCGGTTTTGGCATCGGCCATCGTGGCCGCATCCAAAATCACCAATTCGCCTGCTTTCGCCTTGGCCGACAGCGCATGGCGCAGGCCAAGCGCACGGAACTTCTTGGGCAGATCGTGGGCGTGGCTGCGGGCAATTGGGCCCTTCACAACACCGCCGTGACGGAAGATCGGCGCTTTCTTGGAACCGTGGCGTGCGCCGCCGGTGCCTTTTTGCTTATAGATCTTCTTGGTCGAGTAGGACACTTCTGCCCGCGTCAGAACCGAATGGGTACCGGCCTGCGATTTGGCCCGCTGCCAACGCACAACGCGGTGCAAGATGTCAGCCCGCGGCTCAAGGCCGAACAGGGCTTCGTCCAGATCGATCGTGCCGGCTTTTCCGCCGTCAAGCTTGATCACATCAAGTTTCATGCTTCACCTCCAGCGGTCATACGAACCGCAGCCGGCGTCGGCACATCAGCCATAGCAGGCTTCTTCACGGCGTCCTTGACAGTCACCCAGCCGCCAGCAGATCCGGGGACGGCGCCCTTGATCATGATCAGGCCGCGCTCTGCGTCAGTACGCACAACTTGCAGGTTTTGGGTCGTCACGCGGACGGCGCCCATGTGGCCTGCCATTTTCTTGCCTTTGAAAACCTTGCCGGGATCCTGGCACTGGCCGGTCGAACCGTGCGAGCGGTGCGACACGGACACACCGTGCGAGGCGCGTAGACCGCCAAAGTTGTGACGCTTCATGGCGCCTTGGAAACCCTTACCGTTGGTCGTTCCGGCAACGTCAACGAATTGACCGGCCAGATAATGCTCGGCAGTGATTTCAGCACCAACATCGATCATGCAGTCAGGCGTCACGCGGAATTCCGCGATCTTGCGCTTGGGGGCCACGTTCGCCTTGGCGAAATGTCCGCGCTGCGCCGCCGTCGTGCGCTTTGCTTTGGCTGTGCCAGCACCCAACTGAACGGCCGTGTAGCCGTCTTTGTCAGCGGTCCGCTGTGCGACAACCTGCAGGCTGTCAAGTTGAAGAACGGTCACAGGAACCTGCTTGCCGTCTTCAAGGAAAAGCCGGGTCATCCCCAGTTTCTTTGCAATTACTCCAGAGCGCATCTTGTTTGCCCCTTACACTTTGATTTCGACATCAACGCCGGCAGCGAGGTCGAGCTTCATCAGCGCGTCCACGGTCTGCGGGGTTGGGTCGACAATGTCGAGAAGACGCTTGTGCGTCCGGATTTCCCACTGGTCGCGCGACTTCTTGTCGATGTGCGGGCCACGGAGAACCGTGAATTTCTCAATTTTGTTCGGCAGGGGAATCGGGCCGCGCACAGTGGCGCCGGTCCGCTTCGCCGTGCTTACGATTTCCGCAGTGCTGGCATCCAGTACGCGGTAATCGAAGGCTTTCAACCGAATGCGAATGGTTTGACCTTGCATTTGTTTTTCCTTCTGAACGTAGACGGGGCAACGGGCCCGGCCCATAGGTTCACATTATTGAAAGATGAGACGGCGCGCCCTGTTGGGCGCGCCGCAAGACGATTATTCCAGGATTTTGGAGACGACGCCTGCGCCGACGGTGCGGCCGCCTTCGCGGATGGCGAAGCGCAGTTTTTCTTCCATCGCGATCGGGGCGATCAGGCTGACGTTGAACTTCAGGTTGTCGCCCGGCATCACCATTTCGGTGCCAGCAGGCAG